>NZ_PSZO01000128.1 GCF_004335975.1 Mycoplasma marinum | reverse complement strand
GGAACAAAACTAGAAAGAGTATAAATGTATTTGGACTAGCGATAAAATAAACTTCGATTTCAATAATGGATACGAGGGTCAAGTTTGATTTTCTAATATTACATATATGAAGGTGGGCAAAGAGCATAAGATGTCCTTACTAATTAAAGATGGATTTACAAAGAAGATTAAGTTCTTGGAAATAACATAATACAATCAACGTCACCTAAGGGTAATTCACTAGCCAATAGACTTGCCAAATATTTCTTTCCAACGTCAACTAAAAATGTTGGAAGTTTAATTAAAACATCAATGACTATAAATATTGATATTGTAATATTAGAGTTCAAAGATGTTTGGATAATAAAAAACCACACGAATATTCTCGCATGATGTTCAAAACTTTGAGTGTGTCTTATTTTTTTATCCTAATATATTTACATCCTAAAGGGTGTTTTTTTATATCAAAATACAAAACAAAAGAATGGTGATTTTACTAAAGCTAACTTGTTAAATATACCGATTTATTTATTAATTTTA
>NZ_PSZO01000127.1 GCF_004335975.1 Mycoplasma marinum | reverse complement strand
GGGTTTTTAATTATTATTTCAATAATTTACCAAAATGTTTAATTATCACAATGCCTCTAAAATTGCACTATTTAGCATTTCAGAATTTGCTTCCTCAGTTGAACATATTAGATTTAAATATTGTATCAAGGTAACGGTTTCAAGTTTCATAATTCCAGAGAAAGTTTCTCAATGAGTTTTACTGTCAAATAATTGAAGCGCCTTTTTCAATAAGTTTAAAAGAGGTTGATTTTTACTAAAGTCAAATAACTTATCTGGATATTCGTTTTTGATTACAAATGATTGACTGATTTTTCTATTTTCATCATGAAACATATGCACCGTTCTCACAATTCTTCTAAATAGAGACAAAATATAATCCGGAATTCTTGATAAAGGTTCGCTTTTTGATATTGTGGGTAAGACATAGAAGTTATTTTTGAGTGCATTCATAGTTTGTTCATGCTTATCAACATAAACTATCGGAATAATATTTTTTTCCTTAGATATTTTTTGTAACGCTTGGTTTATAAAATCGTATT
>NZ_PSZO01000126.1 GCF_004335975.1 Mycoplasma marinum | reverse complement strand
AAGTTTAGATCATAAGGCCTATTTCTATTTTGTGTAACAGTTTCGAACCAGTTAAAGCTTTGTATTTTTCATTGAAAATTTGATTTTATTGCCTTTTCTTGATAATTTGTGTAAAATCGAACAAGAAAAACAACAGTAGGAGAACTGTTGTTTTTAAACAATATGGATTTACGTTTTCGTTAAACAACGTTTGACGAGAAACATCCGTTTGTGAATAATTACTGAATTTTTATTTTTCATATAACTCCTTTTTGATTGATTAATATATAACTATATTTCGAATAAACTTAAGTCTAACAATTATTTATGTCGGACGAGAATTGTCATTTTTTTGATTATTTTTGTGTCTTTTGTTTCCATAATAACCCCTTTCTTCTATATTGATTTATAGATTTTTAAATTATTTAATATTTAAGTATATTGCAGTTTTTAACAAGACTAGACGAGAATGCCCAGATGCCAAGTATTTTTGGGGGAATGAGTTATTTTCATTCCTGAAGTATCTTCTTTAAACTTTACTTT
>NZ_PSZO01000125.1 GCF_004335975.1 Mycoplasma marinum | reverse complement strand
CAATCATAAATAAAAACTTACACTCTTGCCGGGTATAAGTTTTTATTTACAATTATAATATTGAGAAATATATGGTTTTACCATTTCATTATTTTAATTCGTAGTTTTTAGATTGAGGTGTTCATAATTTATATATTAAATTTGGATCAATCAAACCATTTCTTTCTTTAAAAGATTTGCTTTTTTCAACTATTCTCGTTTTATTTTTTATTTTGTATTGTCCACCATTGAATAGTGCATTAATTCTTTCTTTGCTAGAATGCATTGCTGAGTAAACACCAATACCTTTTAAATTACTGAATACTCTATATCCTTTAGTTTTAAATTGTTCGCTACTTTGATTGGGATCCATTATATACTTGCCAATTCTCTTAGTATTAAAGTGTTGTGAATCACCTCTATATACTTCAACATGCACATGAGGAACTCATCCTCCGTTCTCGCTAAGTTTACCTACCTTGCCAATTAAATCTCCACCCTTTACCTTGTAAGGGTGTTTAATATCAATTGAAGAATTATAACTCCA
>NZ_PSZO01000124.1 GCF_004335975.1 Mycoplasma marinum | reverse complement strand
AAGATAAAAACAAGATCAAGTCGTTGTTATTTTTGAAGTGAACAAGAATAGTTTTTATTATGAAAAACAAAAAGATAAAATACTTTGATGAAAATTAACTGATCTCTTGAATGAGCATAGTTCAAAAGTAGAGTAACTCAAAGAATCACTTTCAGTTGTTAATTCTAAAGTATTTGGTTGGTATATAATATTCTTGTGAAGCGCGTTACTAGATAATGGCGTAAAAAAGGGAGGTCTTCTCCTTTTTTTATTTCCCTTGATTTTTTGGTTGTATTATTATAAATTTAATGCCATTATTTAATGCGTTTTAATCAATAATATCCTTTAAGGCTCTAGAGTTATTGATTATTATTTTAATGCTCAAATTAGCATTTAGGAAGTCTGGGAGAAAGAATGTTGACTGTTAATTTAACTTACTTCTAATATCCATTACGTAGTCTTTGTTTGGTTGTTTCATATTTAAATTATATCTAACTTAAGAACCTTGGAAGTTTCCATTAAGGGAAAATAATTAAATATTATATTTTGTAT
>NZ_PSZO01000123.1 GCF_004335975.1 Mycoplasma marinum | reverse complement strand
ATTTCTATTTCCGCATTTTTATTTTTTCTAGATATTTTATTTGGGTTTATTGAAAAGCGCACCCTTTCTAAATTAATTCCTTCTTATAAAAATAAAATGAGGATGACTTTCCTTGGTAATTGATTTAATATAATACAAAAACGAAAAGCAAGATTGGGTCAAATTAATAATGCATTACAGAACGATATACCAACAGTAACTAATATGAAAATTGAATCAATTTATTCTTTAACTTATTCAATTGTTACATTTGTGGTTATTATATCCTTTTTATTTTGGTTGCACTGAATATTAGGAGTTGCTACCTTATTATCATTATTAATCTTAGGTATATTACCTTTAATAATTAGTAAAAAATTAGAAGAAATTAATTTTACGATAAGTAAAAACAATGAAGAATTTTACGGAAAATCCGTGAATATAAATAAAAACAAAGACCAATATATATTTACTAGAAAATTAGGTAAATATCATAAAAGCATTTTAGCTCATGTTGATAATTATTATTTGAAAAACATAAAATTAACGTTAGTTT
>NZ_PSZO01000122.1 GCF_004335975.1 Mycoplasma marinum | reverse complement strand
ACTATTGGTAGTTCAGGAATAATTATTAATATTTCTAAAACTTCTTTTGGTAAAAAGATGCTTAGTCAATATCATTTTAAAAATGATGAAATAATGGGAGTATCTTTACCAATTGAACTTTCTGGTCAAGATTTAAGAAATGCTGCGGGTGAACAACTTGTAGAACTTTTGAAAAAACTTGAAAAAACAAATGGTATCAAAGTTATTAATATTTCAGAAAATGGCAGAAAATATATATCAAACAATAATTTTTTCGATTATACAAGTACCACTGCACCAGGAAAGAATGATCCTGCTATTGCTAAATACACATCTATTAATTCAACACTGGGTACATATATTTCAGAAGAACTTTGAAATGAATTATTTGGTAAATGGTAAAAATTAATTTTATTGTGATTAGTTAAATTTGGAGATAAAATTGAATCTCTTATTTTCTTATGTCAAATATCTAAATTTAAAAAGGAGAAAAAATGAAAATTAAAAAAATTACAATGGGTTCACTTACAACCCTTGCAACAATAGCAATTCCAGTTGCCACA
>NZ_PSZO01000121.1 GCF_004335975.1 Mycoplasma marinum | reverse complement strand
AATTTATTGGATACGAATTATATGTACCATCCGAGCAATTTAAAGCATCATTTGAAGAAAGTATTGGATTTGAGGTTAGACCAATGTATGGTGATGAACCAATGCATATAGAGGCGTTTGACGCTAATTTAAGTAGTTATGAATATGACGAAAAATTAAAGATAGCTAATTCTGCAACGCCAGATGAAACTATTAACATTTTCGTTGTTAATGATTATTATTCACTTGGTGGTGTTACAGAATATAATAAATATTTAGTTGATACCATATTAAAGGCTGGATATAAAAAAATTAATTGAATTTATACGATGACAAATAATAAGGTTGCAGTAAAAAAAGTTATTGATCCAAGGATTAATCAAATATTTATGCCATTAGCAAGAGGGAGAGGTTTATTTTCTAGTATTAAAAATATTTTAACAGTCAAAATAACGTTATCTAATATTTTAAAGAAAAATCCAGCTAAAAAACTTATTCTTAACCCTTATTTTTCATATATGGTTTTATCGAAAAAAGTAGCAAAGAAACAAAAAAGTATAATTAGCATT
>NZ_PSZO01000013.1 GCF_004335975.1 Mycoplasma marinum | reverse complement strand
ATTAAATGGATTTGAAACTGCTGCACAAAAAGCTGCAAGATTACACAAAATTAAAATTGAAGCTGCAATTCCACAAGTTACAGTGGATATGATCAATAAAGCAATTAATGCTAAAAAAGCACACTCTAATACAGACATGGCCACAGATTGAACTCTTCCAGATTTTGTTGACGTTACAGTAGGTAAAGGACAAGATGCTGTTACAGTTAAGGTTCAATTAATTAACTATATGTCTGATGATGATGGTGGTGAAATTTGATGAACAAGTACTGTTTTTGCAAACGAAACTACAAAGTCTGCAACTTTTTCTGGTGTATTAGACGGGTTCGAAACAGCAAAACAAAGAGCGGACAAAGCTATTGATAAAGTCACAGACGACATGGTTAACGCTGCAATTAATGTTAAAAAAGCACACTCTGATTCAGACATCGCTTCAAAATGAACTCTTCCAGCTTCAGTTGATGTCACAATAGGTACAGGAAAAGCTGCCGTTGTAGTTAAAGTTAAATTAGCTAAATATGTGTCTAGTGACTCTACAGGTGAAGTTTTATGAACAGGAACTACTTCAGCAACCAAAACTACAAAAACTGGCTCTGTTAATGGTGCATTAAATGGATTTGAAACTGCTGCACAAAAAGCCGCAAGATTATTAAAAGCTAAGGCTGATGCTGCACTTAAACAAGTTACAAGGGATATGATCAATAAAGCAATTAATACTAAAAAACCACACTCTAATACAGACATCGCTTCAACATGAACTCTACCAGCTTCAGTTGATGTTACAGTAGGTAAAGGACAAGATGCAGTTGTAGTTAAAGTTGCATTAGAAAATGCTGGTGGTGATGATGTTGCAGGTGAAATTTTATGAGTAGCTACTACTTCAGCAACAGGAACTACAAATACTGATGGGAATTTTGGTAAACTAAGTGGTTTTGAAACTGCTGCACAAAGAGCTGCAAGACTATTAAAAGACAAAACTGATAAAGCTATCGATGAAGTTACAGAAGACATGGTTAATAAAGCAATTAATGCTTCAAAACCACATTCATCAACAGACATCGCCTCAACATGAACTCTTCCAGCTTCTGTTAATGTTACAGTAGGTAAAGGACAGGATGCTGTTGTAGTTAAAGTTGCACTAACAAAACAACTTGGTGATGATGATAAGGGTGAAATTTGATGAACAAGTACTGTTTCTGCAACAGGAACTAAAAAGGCTTCTTCTCTTGTTGGTGTGTTAAATGGATTTGAAAATGCTGCACAAAAAGCTGCAAGACTTTCAAAAGCCAAAGCTGAAGCCGCAATGGCAAAAGTTACAGCTGATATGGTTAATAAAGCAATCAACGATAGAAAACCGCACTCTGATACAGACATCGCCTCAAAATGAACTCTTCCAGCTTCTGTTGACGTTACAATAGGCACAGGACAAGATGCCGTTGTAGTTAAAGTTGTGTTAACAAATGCAGGTGGTAATGATACAACAGGTAAAATTTCTTGAACAGGTGCCACTTCTGCGGCGGGAACTACAAAAACTGGTTCAGTTACTGGTAAGTTAAATGGATTTGAAACTGCTGCACAAAAAGCTGCAAGACTATTAAAAGATAAAGTTGATGCTGCACTTCTAAAAGTTACAACTGACATGGTTAATAAAGCAATTAATGCTTCGAAATCACATTCATCAACAGATGTTGCCTCAACATGAACTCTTCCAGCTTCCGTTAATGTTACAGTAGGCACAGGACAGGATGCTGTTGTAGTTAAGGTTGTATTGAAAAAATCTGGTAGTGATAATGATACGGGTATCATTTCATGAACAGGTGCTACTTCAGCAACAGGAACTACAAAAACTGGTTTTGTCATTGGTACACTAAGTGGTTTTGAAACCGCTTCTCAAAATGCTGCAAAATTATTAAAAGATAGAGCTGATAAAGCCATTGCCAAAATTACGGCTGACATGGTTAATAAAGCGATTGATGCTAAAAAATCACATTCATCAACAGACATAGCCTCAACATGAACTCTTCCAGCTTCAGTTAATATTGTTGTAGGAAAAGGTGTTGATCAAGCTACGGTTGTTGTTATATTAACAAAAACTGGCGATAATGATACTACAGGTAAAGTTTCATGAACTGGTCTTACTTTATCATCAGGAACTTCAAACACTGGTTCGGTTACTGGTTCATTAAATGGATTTGAAAATGCTGCACAAAAAGCTGCAAGACTATTAAAAGACAAAGCTGATAAAGCTATTGGTGAAGTTACAGAAGATATGATTAACAAAGCAATTAATGCTAAAAAATCACACTCTAATACTGATACTGCATCGACATGAACATTGCCTAGTTTAGTCAACGTTGTTGTAGGAACAGGTAAAGATAAAACTACAGTTGGTGTTATGTTAACAAAAACAGGTGGTGATGATTCTGTAGGTATCATTTCATGAACAGGTCATGCTTTTTCATCAGGAACTTCAAACACTCATTCAATTACTGGTTCATTAAACGGATTTGAGACTGCTTCTCAAAATGCTGCAAGACTATTAAAAGCTAAGGCTGATGCTGCGCTTGCAAAAGTTACTGCTAGCATGGTTAATGATGCAATTAATGCTAGAAAATCACATTCTTCTGCTAATGTTGCCTCAACATGAACTCTTCCAAATTCAGTTAATGTTACAGTAATTAATGTTAAGGTAGGCACAGGACAAGATGCCTTTCTAGTTAAAGTTGCATTAACAAAAACAAAAAGTGATGATGCTACAGGTATCATTTCATGAACAGGTGTTACTTCAGCGGCTGGAACTACAAAAACTGGTTCGGTCACTGGTTCTCTTGGAGGGTTTGAGGTTGCTTCGCAAAAAGCTGCAAGATTATTAAAAGATAAAGCTGATGCTGCACTTCCACAAGTAACAGCCGACATGGTTAATAAAGCAATCAATGCTTCAAAACCACATTCATCAACAGACATCGCCTCAACATGAACTCTCCCAGGTTCAGTTAACGTTACAATAGGCACAGGACAAGATGCTGTTGTAGTTAAAGTCGCATTAACAAAAGGTAGTGGTAAAGATGATACAGGTGAAATCTCATGAATAGGTATTACTTCTGCAACAGGGACTACAAATACCGGTTCTGTTAATGGTAAGTTAAATGGATTTGAAACCGCTGCACAAAAAGCCGCAAGATTATTAAAAGCTAAGGCTGATGCTGCACTTCCACAAGTTACAGTTGACATGATTAATGCTGCGATTGATGCTTCAAAACCACATACTATTGCAGATACTGCTTCAACATGAACTCTTCCAAGTTCAGTTAACGTTACAGTAGGCACAGGACAAGATGCTACAACAGTTAAAGTTGCTTTAACAAAAACTGGTAGCAATGATTCTACAGGTGCAATTTGATGAACAGGTGCTACTTCAGCAACAGGAACTACAAAAACTGGTTCTATTAATGGTATATCAACAGGATTTGAAACTTCTGCTTCAAAAGCTGATAAAATTGCCAAGAAAAAAGCTGATGATGCACTTGCACAAATTACAGCTGACATGGTTAATAAAGCAATTAAAGTTCAAAGCCCATTTGATGACACTACCGACCCTGGAACATGAACTCTTCCAAATTCAGTTAATGTTACAATTGGCGCAGGACAGAACGCAACAACAATTAATGTTGCATTAAAACGAACACAATTTAATAATGATACAGGTGAAGTTTCATGATCAGGAACAGGTACTACTATAGGTACAACAAATACTCGAAATATTACTGGTACATTAAGTGGGTTTGAAACTACAGTTCTTAAACAAAATAGAATTGCTCAAAAACAATTTGATGATAAAGCAAAAGCTGCATTGTCAAAAGTGACAACTGATATGATTAATGCTGCAATTAAAAAGGATTCACCATATAATCAAACAACAAGTGTAAACAATTGAACAATGCCAAAATCAGTCAATATTACGATTGGTAAAGGACAAGACGCAATTGTAGTGAATGTTAAGTTGAACCCAGGCAATAAAGATAATAATGCTGGTACACAACTATGAGGTGCAAATGCACATGTAGTTGGTTCTTCTGAAAAAAGAAATCTTTTCGGTTCTGCAACAGGATTTGAAACACAGGCCATGAGATTACAAAAACAACGTGATCAAATTGCACAAGCAGCACTTGCACAAGTTACAGCTGATATGATTAATAATGCAATTAAAAGGGATTCACCATATGATCAAACAACAGATGTTAGTGGTTGAATAATGCCAAGATCAGTTAACATTACAGTACCAAATGGTCAAACAGTTACTGTTTCATTAACACCAGGAACAAAAGATGAAAATGCTGGATCTCAAGCGTGATCAGCAGTCGTAAGCTTATATGGTTCTAATAAAACTAGAAATATTTCTGGTATTTCGACAGGATTTGAAACACAAGGTTCAAGACTTGATCAACTTGCACAAGCAGCACTTGCACAAGTTACAGCTAATATGATTAATGCTGCAATTAAAAGGGATTCACCATATAATCAAACAACAGATGTTCGTGGTTGAACAATGCCAAGATCAGTTAATGTTACAGTACCAACTGGTCAAACAATTACTATCTCATTAACACCAGGAGCAAAGAATGATAATTATGGTTCTCAAGCGTGATCAGCAGTTGCCAGTTTAAGTGGTTCTAATCAAACTAGAAATATTTCTGGTATTGCAGCAGGATTTGAAACACAAGGTTCAAGAATCGATCAACTTGCACAAGCAGCACTTGCACAAGTTACAGAAGATATGATTAATGCTGCAATTAAAATTTATTCACCATATAACCCATCAACAGATGTTCGTTATTGAACAATGCCAAGATCAGTTAATGTTACAGTACCAAATGGTCAAACAGTTATTGTTACACTAACACCAGGTGCAAAAAATGCAAATGCTGGTTCTCAAGCATGATCGGCAAATGTTATGCTATATGGTTCTAATAGAACTAGAAATATCTCAGGTTCTATTTCAGGATTTAAAACACAGAATTCAAGACTTGATCAACTTGCTCGAATAGCGATTTCAAAAGTAACGGCCGATATGGTTAATAATGCAATAAAAACAAAGAGTTACTTTAATAACAATACAAATGTTAATAACTGAAGAATGCCTTCATTTGTAGTGGTTGATCCTGATGGTTCAGGAACAAATGTTAGAGTTAATTTAACTCCAGGTTCAAGAAATTCTAATGCTGGCTCATTTAATTGAAGTGCTACAACATCAATTGCAGGGTCAAGCGCCTATGGACAAGTTTCCGGTGTATTAAGCGGATTTAGTGGAAATTCTACTCAACCTCCACACGGAAGATTGTCACCACAAGAAATTGTTCATGCAATTATTGAAACAATTGATGCTGATAATGTTAATTTCTGAATTCAAAATAGTGTAAATAAATCGAGTGTAACCGCTTCGCAAGTTAGACAAAGATTAAATATGGCTAAAGCGTCTACGATAATAGCAAGTCCATTCGATATTGTAAATGGTACACCAGGAAGACAACAAATATTATTGAATCTTAACCAAAATACATTCTCATTTAGAATTGTTTCTTGAAATGCTAATGATAGTGCTGGTTCAATTAGTTGAAATATTGAAGTAACTTCTAACACAACAGGTGAAAAGAAAACTGTTACAGGAACAACTAGCGGATTCCTTACTTCACCTGCACCAAGTGCCTATTCAGAAAAAGTAAGTAAACTAAATGCAAGAATTCTTGATGTTGATGATGTTTATTCTTTTCATAGAAAATAGATAAAATATTACAACACGTATATTTACTTCATTAAAAATTAAGTAAACTAATATTGCAAAATATGGTAATAGTTAAAATATAAAAAATACTTCTACACTTTTTAAAAAAAGAGTGTAGTTTTTTTATCTAACAATCACTTTATTAAGATGTTTAAGCATATATAAGTTAAAAAGAATTTTATAGTTTCATATATAAAGAATGATATATATTTGCATTAACATACTTTAACCTTTATATTTTTATCAACAATATAAATCGTGTTGTTTTAAAAACATTTTTTAATAAGGGTAGGGCAATGTGTATAAATGATCCTCGCGGCCTTTAGAACCTCTGAAATACCTAATTAATATTAAAAATAATCATAGGTTGAACATAAAACTGTTTTTATAAACTTATTTACCCCTTTTTAAAGTATTTGAGGTTATTTTTATGGCTTGTATTATTTAATATATTTGTTTTTATAAAAAATCTTAAAATACAAATCATATAGCCATATTTAGATGATAGTTAACAACTATTAAGAAAATACTTCCTAATCTTTAATGAAATATTTTTAAACAAAGAATATAAAATGTATGTCAATATTCCTAATTAATTATGGAAAAATGCATCAAAATGAATTTAATTAAGTTTAATATTAGGTTCCTTATTTGTCTTAAAAAATAACTCTATAATGTTTTTTTATTTGTGATCCATAAATATGAAATAAAAAAAGTTTTTCCTGCCAAAATATCGATTTAAAGTGCCTAATGATAGAATTATTTTACATAAATACTGATAATAAATAATGAAATGTTAATTAGTTTTGACAAATTATAAAAATTTCAATTTTTGAGTCCAATTTAAAGTTTTAAAACTTTTCTTAAATATATTACATAGTAATATATTTAATCAATACTAATATTATACTTTTTCCGATGAATATAGCTAAACTAATAAATTAAAATATTAGTTATATAAATAGTGAATATTAGAAAAATATAATTAATGGGCGGTATATGATAATTTAAGTTAAAAATATTTGAATTTTACATTGTTCTTTACAATTTTATTATTTTTATTTGATATCATTTTAAATGATTAATATGAAAGATTAATAAAATTGAAAAAGAAAGAAGGATAAAGTATGAAAAAGAAAGCACTATTAGCGGTAAATGCAGCAGCAGCTACAGCATTATTAGCTACAGCGACATTATCAATACTGGCCAATCAAAAAGATGATAAAGGAACAAGATTTTCTAAATTGCCAAAGGAAGATCAAAAAAGAATCTTAGATGAATTTGCTCAGGTAACACCGCAAGATATAAATGAACAACTTAAAAAACAAAAGGGATATGGAGAAAAAGAGTTATCAACTAACTTTAATCCAGTTAATTTCACTTTTCAAAAGACAAATAAAAACGGGAAGAATTTTGAAGTTAAAGTAAAAATAACAAAAAACCCAGATAAAACTAATAAAGATTATGGTTTATTTGGATGAGATGCTATTGTGACAATCGAAAGTTTTGACGCACCTAAAGAAGGAGTTCTTGGAGGATTTAAATTAAGTTTAACACCTAAACAAACATTAGATAAAATTAAAGACGATATCAAAAACTTTAAAGTTAATGATAAAACATTTGATTCTAAAATGCCAAATAAAGATCCACACAACATTACAATTGCAGAAGTTAATAAATTAATTGAAGCAAATGTTGAAATTATTCACAGATATAAACCTCAATACACAAATAAAATCATTAGCGTGGGTGACGGAAAAATTACTGTTGAATCTTCATTTACAATTAGTGGAGCACAAGGTGATGCTAAAGCTACTTTTACAATCACTGGATTTAAATCAGATCAAGCTATTTTAGAGGATGACTCTATTTCTTCATTGACAGAAGATATGGTTAATAAAGCAATTTTAAAAGCTTCTCCTTTTGATGGAACAACAGACCCTAAAACTTATAAATTCCCTAAAGAAGTTTTTGTTGAACTATCTAAAAAAGTAAAAATTAAAGTTGCATTAACAAGTGGTTCAATTGATGCAGATCACGGAACAATTGCATGAACTGCAGTAGCTTCAAATGAGCATGGTTCTAAAACAAAATCACTAGGTGGAATATTGAGAGGGTTCGATGGGCCACTTTCAACACAAAAGAAAATTACAGATGCTGCATTAGACAAACTTGCAAAACATCCAGAACTTATTTCTGACGCTATTAAAAAAGCTCAACATATTAATAATCAAACAGATCCTGATGGACACCAACTTCCAAAAGAAGTTACAGTTCCAGTTGATGGAGTTAATATTAAAGTAAAAATTACACAACCAAAATCAGATCCAAAAGATACTGATAATGGTATTGTTAAATGAGAAGGAACTGCTACTGGTCCTCATTCAGATAAAAAAATCGATTTAAAAGACCAAGTTGATGGTTTAAAAACTAAAAAAGATAAAGAAAAAGAAGCAATAATCGATGGTGCTAAAACAATCGATGGCGATAAAATTAATGATGCAATTAAAAAAGCTATTGAAAAACAAACTGGTAAGAAAATTAGCGAATTAGAGCCAAAAGATATAACACTTCCTGGAAAAATTCAAATTCCTATTGGTGGCGGAAAAGAAATTGAAGTTCAAATTAAACCAGGTAAGAAAAATGCTGGTAATGGTTCAATTGACTGAACAGGAACTGTTGTAGTACCAGGTCAAGATCCTAAAGATGCTAAAACTATTAATGATAGTTTGGATGGTCTTAAAACAACTAAAGAAAAAATTGAAAAAGCAAAAGAAGATGCTCTTGCAAAATTAACTGTAAAAGATATTAACGATGCTCTTAAAAAAGCGGAAGATTTTGATGATTCAACCGATCCTATATACTATAACTTTAACACAAGATTATCAATAAATATTGATGGTGTTGACATTGATGTAATTTTAACAAAAGGTGCAATTGATTCCAATGAAGGTTTAATTTCTTGAACATTGAAAAAAGCATCTGTTTCTGGTATTAAAAAAACAAGGCAAGATTTATTTGGAGACCTTGAAGGTTTTGCTTCACTTGTAAAACAAAACATTAAAAGAGATAAAGGAGTTATTTCTTCAATCACACCAAAAGATATTAATGAAGCCATTAAAAAATTCAATCCATTAATTGATAAAGGTGGAGATAAAAAAGATATTAATAATTATGTAATTCCTCCTAAAGTTATCATTACTAAAAAAGCTGCTGATGGACAAGACGTTAGAGTTGTTGTTGATTTAACACCTGGTAAAAAAGATCCAAAAACTGGAGAAATTAATTGAGCTGGTAAGCCACATACAGAACATGTTCCATTTGACGATAAAAAAGACAAAGCAATTAGCGATAAATTACCTGGTTTTGAAACAAATAAAGAAAAACAAGATAGGACTGAGCAAGCAATTTTAGATAAAGTTACTGCAAAAGATATTAATGATGCTATTAAAGCTTCTCGTCCAGTTACTGGAACTGATTTAGCTAGCACTTTTGCAATGCCTAAAAAAGTTACTGTAACAATTGATGGTAATCCAGTTACAGTTTCATTAGTAAATAAAAAACAAGATGATAATTTAGGACAAGTTATTTGAGATGGAACAGCAACTTTTGGTTCAAAAACAAAAGACTTTAATAATGGTCATTTAAATGGATTTAAAATTGGTGATGCATTAGCAAAAAAAGCAAATGATAAACGTGTATTACAATTATTAACATCGAAAATGGTTAATGATGAAATCTTAAAAGTTAAACATGTTGGTAAAGATGTTAAGGCATCAGTTTTCGTAATGCCTAAAAATATCATTGTTCAAATTGAAGGTATAGATATTACTGTCCAACTTACAGCTGGTACTTCTGATGATAATGGAGGTTTAATTCCTTGAACTTCTTCTGCTTCAATAGTAGGTTCAAAAGAAGCACCAAGAACAGATGTTGCTGGTAATCTTACAGGATTTGAAACTACACAAGATATTAGAGATAAAAAAGTAGAAAAACAAATTGCAACAATAACAGAAAAAATGATTAATGATGCTATTAAAAAAGTACATTCATTTGATGACTTAACAGATGCTACAAAATACCCATTCCCAGCAAGTGTTTCAATCACAATTGGACAAGAAGTATTCACAGTTAAATTAACTAAAGGATTTGTACATACTGTTGAGGGTGCAATTGAATGAACTGCAATTGCAACTGATTCCACAACTCGTATAACTCAAGATAATTTATTTGGTACTCTATATGGTTTTGCAACTTCAAAAGATATTCAACAAAAATTAGTTGATCAGGCAATTAAAGATGTTACAAAACAAGATGTAATTGCTGCAATTAAAAAAGCTGCTCACGTTGATGATCATACAGATGCTTCAAAATACCCATTCCCTACAGAAGTTGTCGTACCTAAAAATGGTATTAATGTAAAAGTTAAATTAACACCTGGTGCAATTGATAATGATAAGGGAGAAATTGAATGAACTGGTACTGCATCCGCAAAAGGTTCAAAACAAACACAAGATTTAAAAGGTACTTTGGATGGATTTGAAGATAAAGCTGCAAAAGATAGGACTAATGCTGAATTTGTTCTTAAAAAATTAACTGAAAAAGATATTAATGATGCTATTTTATCAGCACAGCCATTTGATAAAAATACAGATCCTGCTAAATGAAAAATGCCTTCACAAGTTACAATTAAACTAGCTGATTCTAAAGGTGTTGAACATGATATTACTGTTGATTTAACAAGAAGAGGTACAAATGATGAAAAAGGTTGAATTCAATGAACATCTGTTGCTTCTACACCTAATGCAACATTCTCAAGAAGAGATATTTTAGGTACATTAAAAGGATTTATAACTAGAGCAAAAAAACAAGAAAAAATCGAAGAAATTGCTCTTGCAAACTTAACTGCTGATCAAATTAATAATGCAATTAAACTTAAGTATGTTTCAACAGGAACAACACAAAAACCTGTTAAGCCATTAAATTCATTAATTGCTTCAACATTTAATTTCCCAACAGAAGTAGATGTTATTTCAGGTGGTGTTTCAATTCATGTAAAAATTACAAAAGGAACTGTTGATGATGACAAAGGTCAAATTAGTTGAGATTTAGTTTCAGCAACTGCACCTAATTATAAAGTTCCAAGAACTAAAGCTCTTTCTGGAACATTAACAGGATTTAGTAATAAAAATCAACAAATTATTGAAAGAGATAATAAGTTATTACAAAAAGTTACAACAGATATGATTAATGCTGCTATTAAGCAAAAGCAACCATATGATAAAACTAAAGGTGATAAAGCTTCAGATTATAATTTCCCAACATTTGTTACATTCACTATTCCTGGTGATAAAACAAATTCAACAGTTACAGCTGTATTAACTAAAAAAGTTATTTCAGATGTTTTAGGTGAAATTACTTGAGTTGCAACTGTTTCAACTGCAAATGCACAAAGAACTGATAAATTAACAAGTAAACTTGATAATTTCCAAACAAATGCAGAAGTATTAACTAAAAAAGCCAATGAAGCTGTTAAAAAAGTTACTGATGATATGATTAATAAAGCAATTAAAGATGCTCAAACAATCACTGATCAAACAGATCCTTTAAATCATAAACTTCCAGCCGAGGTAACAATACCTATCGATGGAATTAATGTTAAAGTTAAAATAACACAACCTACACAAGATCCAAAAGATACTGATAAAGGTCAAATTAAATGAACTGCTGATGTTTCTGCACCAAATGCAGATCCAAAAGTAAATGGTAGAGATGTTCAAGGTAAAATTGATGGATTTAAAACTAAACATCAAAAAGATCAAGAAGTTGCGGATGCTGCATTACAAGCTGTTACAGCAGATATGATTAATAAAGCAATTAAGACTAAGAATAATTTTGACAATACGACAGATCCTACAAAATGAACTATTCCTTCAACAGTTGATGTAACTAGCCAAGGTAAGACGGTAACTGTAAAATTAACTGCAGGAAATATTGATAAAGTTAATGGAACTATTTCATGAATGAGTGATATGTCTACACCGAATGCATCAGGTTTAAGAAAATTAAATGGTGACTTGAGTGGATTTGCTACTTCTGCAAAAATTTCTCAAAAGAATGCTGATGATATTTTAGCTAAATTAACAGAAAAAGATATTAATGATGCTATTCTATTAGCACAACCATTTGATCAAAATACTGATCCTGCTAACTGACAAATACCTTCACAAGTTATAGTTAAATTAGCTGATGCTAATGGTGTTAAACATAATGTTAATGTTGTTTTAACAAAAAAATCAATTGATGATGCTAAAGGATGAATGCAATGAACTTCTGTTGCTTCTACAGCTAATGCAACAAAACCAAGAAATGATGTTGCAGGTACATTAAAAGGATTTATGACTGCGGCTAAGAAACAAGAAAAAGCTGAAAAAGATGCTCTTGTAAGTTTAACTGCTAAACAAATTAATGATGCAATTAAAGATAAGTACAATAAAAGTGGTACACAACATTCACCTGTTAAACCATTAGATGAATTAGTTGCCTCAACATTTAATTTCCCTACAACAATAGATGTTATTTCAAGCGGAGTTACAATTCATGTTACATTACAAAAAGGAACTATTGATGACAATAAAGGTGAAATTAATTGAGATTTAGTTTCTGCAACTGTCCCTCATTATACAAACCCTTCTGGAACTCAAGCTCTTTCAGGAACATTAACAGGATTTATTAGTGGTGAGAACAAGTTATTGCATGACGTTACAACAGATATGATTAATGATGCTATTAAAGCAAAAGTGCCATATGATAAAACTAAAGGTGATAAAGCTTCTAATTATAAATTCCCACAAACAGTTACATTCACTATTCCTGGAGATAAAACAAATACACAAATTACTGCAACTTTAACTAAAAAAGTTATTTCAGATGTTTTAGGTGAAATCACTTGATCTGCTACTGTTTCAACTGCAAACGCTCATAGAACAGATCAATTAGCAAGTAAACTTGGTGATTTTGAAACAAATGCTGAAGCATTAACTAAAAAAGCCAATGAAGCTGTTAAAAAAGTTACTGATGATATGATTAACAAAGCTATTAAAGATGTTCAAACAATCACTGATCAAACAGAACCTTTAAACCACAAGCTTCCAACTGAAGTAATAATTCCTATCGATGGAATTAATGTTAAGGTCAAAATAACACAACCTACACAAGATCCAAAAGATACTGATAAAGGTCAAATTAAATGAACTGCTAAGGTTTCTGCATCAAGTGCAGATCCTAAAGTAAATGGTAGAGATGTTAAGGGTACAATTGATGGATTTAAAACTAAACAGCAAAAAATTCGTGATGCTGCTGATAGCGCGTTACAAGGTATTACAGTACAAATGGTTAACGATGCCATTAAACTAGACAGTCCATTTACAAAAGCAACTGATCCAAAAACATGAGTTCTTCCAACAACTGTTGATGTAATTAATCATGGTTTCACGATTACTGTAAAATTAACTGCAGGTAATGTCGATTGAGTTCATGGAACTGTTTCATGAATGGGTAGCGCTACAAATCCAAATACAACAAGTGTTAAAAAATTAAATGGTGATTTAAATGGTTTCGGAATATTCCCACCAAAACCTGATACAGGTATTACACAAAAAGAAGCGGATGATGCTTTAGCTAAATTAACTGTACAAGATATTAATAATGCAATTAAATCAACTAAAGGATTTGATACTGATGATTTAGCATCTAAATACGCTATACCACCACAAGTTATTGTTCCAATTGATGGAATTAATGTAACTGTCTCATTAACAAAAGCTAGTGATGATGATAAGATTGGTAATCTTTCTTGAACAGCTTCTGCCGAAGTTGTAGGTAAATCTTCTGCACCAGTTAAAAGAGCTGGAACACTTTCTGGATTCTCTACTGAATCTTTAAGAATAAAACAAAAAGAAAATAAAGCTGTTAAATCAATAACAATTGATGATATTAATAAGGCAATTATAGGTGTAAAACCTTTTACAAATAAAACTGATCCTTCAACATTTGTTTTACCTTCAAAAGTTGCAATAACAACAAAAGATGGTGCAAAAGTTATTGTTTCATTGACACCAAACGGTGTAAATAAAAACGATGGTAAAGTTAATTGGATTGCAAAAATTTCTTCAAAAAATGGTACAGAGACAAGAACAATTCCAAATGGTGAATTGCCAGGTTTCGCAACACAAAGTAAATTGGATCAAGCAAAAGTTGATAAAGCCCTTTTAAAATTAAATGAAAAAATTATCAATAAAGCTATAAAAGCGAAATCGAATTTTACTACTACTACTACTACTAATTATTCATTCCCTGGAAGTGTAGATGTAACAATTGATGGTATAAACTTCAAAGTTGCTTTACATGCAGAAAGTAGAGATTCATTGCTTGGAACTATCTCGTGAGCAATTGATTCAACTACACCAAGTGGAATATCTAACCCTAATTTAAAAGGTGTATTAAGAGGATTTGCTGTTAAAAAACCTGATTTAGTTAAAAAGGAAGCAGAGAATACACTTAAATCTATTAGTGCTCAAGATGTTATTGCACAAATTAAAGCTGATAGACCATACTCTAATTCAGATGAAGCTAAAGATTATAACTTACCGAAAAACGTTGTTATTTCAAAAGATGGTTTCAAATTTATCGTTGCCTTAACTAAAGGAGTAGTTGATAATAATAAAGGAAAAATTTCTTGAACATCTTCAGTTTCTATTGATGGATACAAATTATCTCCAAAAGCATTAAATGGTGATTTATTAGGATTTGGCACAGATGCACAAAGACAAATTACTAAAGAAAAAGATGCTCTTGCAAAATTAACTGAAAAAGCAATTAATGATGAAATTAAAAAAATCGTTAAACCTTCAAATTCAAAAGACCCTTCACAAGTAACTAATTTCCCTAAAAACGTTACTGTAGTAATTGATGGTGTTCCAATTGATGTTGCTATAGTAAAAGGTGATGTTGATAAACAAAACGGTGGAATAGATTGAACTTCATCTGCAAAAACACCACATATAACAGAACCAAAAACTGATATTATTGGTACAATTTCTGGATTCCAAAAAGATTCAAAAGATCCTTCAGAATTCAATAAAAATATACTTTCTCTTTTAACAGAAAAAATGATTAATGATCAAATTAAAATTGATCATCCATTTACTAATTCTGATGAAGCTAATACATTTGCATTCCCTAAACAAGTTGTTGTTGAAATTCACGGTGTTGACATTACTGTTACATTTGACCCTTCACAACAAGTTAATAATGATTTAGGTAATATTTCATGGTCTGCAACTGGTTCAATTGGTAAGCAAACAAAAGGAGTCTTAGGTAAGTTAAGTGGATTCCAAACTGCAAAAGAAAGACAAATTATTCTTGAGAAAAACGCTCTTGCAAAACTAACTGATGCTCTTATAAACGATGCAATTAAAAACCAAACAAACATAACAAAAGATACTGACCCTGAAAAATTTAATTTCCCGAAAGAAGTTATTGTTTCAATTGATGGGGTTAATATTAAAGTAAAATTAGATAAAGTATTTGTTGATAAAGATAAAGGTGAAATAAAATGATCATCTTCAGCTAAAACAGATAATATTAGTAATCCAAGAGAAGATATAATCGGTAATATTGGAGGATTCCAAGATAGAAAAGCCGTTGAAAGAGAACATGAAAAATATGTTGTTTCAAATATAACAAAAGAAGAAATAAATAAAGCAATTAGAAATAATTTTAAAATTTCTGATGAAATTAATGCTGATGATTTCGCAAAAATAGTTGCTGCTCAACCATTTTCATTTGTTAAAGAAGGTGTAAAAATAAATGTAAATCTAACACCTAAAGCAGATTCTACTAATACAAGTAATGGTAAGCTTCCTTGAGATGCTAAAATTACAACAGTTAATGAAGCTAGAGATATAAACAATGGTATTTTAGGTGGTTTTGAAACTGATGCACTTAGAGAAACTAGAAAAAATAATGCTATTCTTGCAAAATTAACTGCAGAAGATATTAATAAAGCTATTTTAGATTCTAAGACACCAAATCATTTAACTCCTGATTCGAAAAAATTACCTTCAAGTATCTTAAAAACACCTGATTCAGTAATTGTAAATATTGATGGTGTTGATATTAATGTTAAACTTTCTAATTGATTTAAAGATGATAGTGTTGGTATGATTAACTGACATTCAGAAGCTTCTATTAGTGGAAGTACTAGTGTAAGAAAAGATATTTTCGGAGCAATTAATGGATTCAAAACTACATCTCAAGGTGGAGATGATCTTCAAAAAATTATTAAAGTTTATACAAATGCATTAAACTCTATAACTAGTGATATGATAAACCATGCTATTAAAATGGAAAGTATATTTGATGATAAAGTATATGCGAAAAAATATAAATTCCCTAATTCAGTAACTGTATTTGTTGATGGTATACCTACAAAAGTTGATTTAACACCAGTTAAATTTAATAATGAAGATGGAGAAATAAAGTGAGCTGCTAAGTTAACAAACAAATATGTCCAATCACCTAAGAATGTTTTTGGAACATTGACTGGGTTTGCAAAATCTAAAAATATTTCACCAATTGATCAAAAAATAATTGAAACACTTCAAAATATAAACGAACAACAAATTAATGATGCTTTAAAACATGATTTTCCATTTACTGATAAAGTTAATGTAGAAAAATGAGCTCGTAATAAAGAAGATCTTGATTTTGTTACAAAAATCAATGGTGTTAACATTAGATTGAAATTTATAAATAAAGCTCCAATGCAAGGACCAAATAAGTTTACTGGTTTATGAAAATGAAAAGTTGAAGCAACTGATGCAACACCTTCAGTTAATACTAAACCTTATAAACAAACATTAATCGGGACTTTAGATGGATTTGCAAAAGAAGCTATTGACGATGCAGCTTCAAATGATGCTTTAGCGTCGGTAACTATTGACATGATTAAGAAGGCTATGTTTGATGAAGTAAGTGTAGATATGAAAGATTATGATCCAAAAATTGATACAACACTTACATTCAAACAAAATAGAGAAAAAGGTAGTGACCATGGTGGTACGCAATTTAATAGTGATTATGTTCTTGAACATATGCTTCTTTCTGATTGATTAAAACGTTTTGATGGTAATGTTGTAATTAAACAGAAAAACAAACCTGATGTATATGTTAATATTACTAATCTTTCCAACTTATCTCAAATTGCTACTGGTAAATTTGTATGAAAAGCTGACCTATTCACTACTAAAGGTAAGAAAACTAGAAAAATTAATTCTTTTAGTGATGAATTTGATAATTCTATTGTTAATCACAAAGAAATCCCGCAATCTATTATTGATTTAGCTGTTTCAGAAGAGACAATACGTAAATTATTGGAAATTTGATCAAAACAAAATGGTGTTCCTATGGATGGTAGTGTAACTACTGATCAATGATTAGCAAAATTTAAGTCAAAAATATCAATAGATGTTGTTACTGTTGATTTTGGACTTCTTGCTGGTATTCCTAAGTATGCCGATCTTTTGAATTATGGATTCGATAATGTTGGTATTGGTATTCCTTCAGTGACGGATCCAAAGGAAAAATCTATCGATAGCATCTTGGGAAGACTGAAACTTGATATACATTTTGTTGAAATGTCGTTCAAAAATCCAAATGAAACATTTTCAGCACAACTTGTTGAGGGTAATTATCAAATTCAATGAGTGTCACCCTTTAGAAAGATTCAATTATTGGGATTCAAGAAAAACACATCATTTAAAAAAGATTCTGATGATGCAATTAATTCGGTTACGAAAAAAATGATTAATGATGAAATTAAAAAATATGATGATATTTCTAAGCGAGGTGCTTTTGAATTCCGTTTCCCTAAAAAGGTAATAGTTTGAGTTATGAAATCTGGTTCTTTAGTTCCTATTACTGTTGATTTATTTAATCCTAAACCTGATGGAAAAAATGGAAAAATTTCATGAGATGCTAAACTTTCTACTGCTTTCTCTTCAATTAAGAGAGAACTTAAAGATGGTGAATTAACAGGATTTATGAAACAAGATGAAGTAGATGCTAGAAATGAAATGAATGCTATTTACAAAATTAATGATGCTTGAGTTAGAGATGCTGTTAAAAACAAAACATTTATTTCAACAACAATTTCACCTAAAGATGCTAAACTTCCAGACTTTGTAGTAATTCAAGTTGATGGAGTTGGTGTTAAATTAAAAGTTGAAAAAACTGGAATTAATTCCAAAACTGGTGAAGTTGAATGAAAAGCTACTGTTGTTCCAAGATTCCCACAGAATCCGAAAAAAGTTTGAAATGATAAGTTTGATGGATTCGAAGATCACATTTGATCTATTATTCACTCAATTACAAAAGAAGACATTAATAAACAAATTAAAATTGATGAACCATTTACAAACTTAACTAATGCAAAAGATTATAATTTCCCTAAAAGTATTACATTAACAATTGATGGAGAAACATTTGATGTTAAATTAACTCCTGGATTGGTTAATAATAATGACGGAATTATTTCTTGACTTTCAAAAATAACTTCAAAAACAGACACTACTATAAGTGAACAAATTGGTGGAGACTTAATTGGATTCAATAATTCTATATTAAGACAAGAAAGAAAAGAAACTGCTGCAATTAATTCTATTACAGTCAAAATGATTAATGACGCTCTTATAAAAGAACGCGCAATTTCTGGTGAAGCTAAGAAATATATATTTGCACATAAAGTTACAATTAGACAAAATGATGTTAATGTTAATGTTAACTTAACTCCTACTGTTGATAATGAAGGTAGAATAATAAAATGAACAGCTACATTTGATAAAGGTTCAAGAACTCTTGCTGGTACTTTAACAGGATTTGATATACCTGCTGCACAACAAACTGCTGCAAAAATTACTAATGAAATGATTAATGATGCTATTAAAGCTAAAGCACCATTTGACAATAAAACAAATAGTACTACATTTACAATTCCAAGTTCTGTTGATATTAGTGTTGGTGGTAAAACTGTTACTGTTTCATTGAAAAAAACAGGTTCAAATAATACAATTGGTTCTGCTCAATGAGAAGCAACTTTCCCAGGTGTTTCACTTAAGAGAAATGGTATATTAAATGGATTTGATAATGCCGCTTTAAGAGCAAAAAGAAAAGATATTGCAGACACAATGGCAAGCATTACTCAAGATGAAATTAATAAAGCTATTGCAAATGCTAAAAGTTTCAATAGACGTACAAATCCAAGCACATATAACATGCCGGGTAATTCTTCAATTGATAAGGGAGAAGTTGTAGTTAATAAAAATGGCTATAACTTTGTTGTTAAGTTAGATAAACTTTCAATTGATAGTGCAAAAGGATCAATTGCCTGAAATGCACATATTTCACAAAACGGTATTTCGAATACACGTACAATGAAAGGTGATTTAACAGGTTTTGAAACTGATGCTGATAAAACTAAATATGGACTTGAGTCTGTATTGAACTCTTTAACAAAAGATGAAATAAATGCTGCCATCATTGCTAAACAACCTATTACTGATCCTGAAAATATTGCTAAATTTAATATGCCTAGTTCTGTTGTAGTTAAAAAACACATGAATGGTAAAGACTTTAATATAAATGTTGCATTTGATAGTAAGCATTCAGTTGATGCTGTTAATGGTGAAATTTATTGATCATCTACTGCTTCAATTAATGGAATTTCAACAACAAAAGATGTAGTTGGAACATTAGGTGGATTTATTCACTTTGACGATGCAAATCAAGCAAAAGCTCACCGTGTAATGAAAACAATAACAGCAAAAGAAATTAATGATAAAATTATTGCTGCTCATCCATATAATGATTCTACTAGTGCTCAATCATATAAAAATTCTGACTTCCCAAGTCAAATAAGCATTGTTAAAGAAGGGGTTACATTCACAATACAACTAACAGGTAGTGTTAATGAAAGTGCCGGTAAAATTTCTTGAACATCTGTTATTACTTCTGGAAAAGAAACAAGAAATGATATTGTTGGTACATTGACTGGATTTGAAAATGACACAATAAGACAAGAAATAAAAGAGAAAAATGCTATCGATTCTATCACTGAAAAAATGATTAATGACGCACTTGCTAATAAACATGCAATTTCTGGTGAAGCCAAAGATTATACTTTCTCACCTAGTCTTAAATTTACACAAAACGGTATTGATATTAATGTTCATTTAACTCCTACTGTTGATAATAAGGGTAGAGTAATTACTTGATTAGCTACATTTAATAATAGTTCAAGAATTCTTCCTGGTACTTTAACAGGATTTGATGTGCCTTCTGCACAACAAACTGCTGCAAAAATTACTAACGAAATGATTAATGATGCTATTAAAGTTAAAACACCATTTGATAATACTGTAAACAGTCAAACATTTGCTATACCTAGCTCTGTAGATGTTGTTGTTGATGGTAAAACAGTTAATGTTAAATTAGCGAAAAAAGGTGCTAATGAAACAAATGGTACTATTCAATGAGAGGCAACATTCCCAGGTATATCTGCTAAAAGAGCTGGTACTCTAAGTGGATTTGACACTGCTGCATTGAGAATAAAAAGACAAGCTGTTACAAATGCAATGGCTAAAATTACTCAAGATGATATTAATAAAGCTATTGCAAGTGGTAGAAGCTTTAATAAATATACAGATCCAAGTACATATAACATGCCAGGTAATTCTTCAATTAACGAAGGTGAAGTTGTCATAAATAAAGATGGTTATAGTTTTAATGTTCAACTAAGAAAACTTGTAAGTGATAATGCACATGGTTCAATAACTTGACTTGCAAATATTTCACAACCAGCTATTTCAACTGTGCGTACAATGCAAGGTCAATTAACAGGATTTGAAAGTAGTGCTGATAAGATTAACCACGAAGCAGAAGCTGTTTTAAACTCTCTAACAGAGGCTGAAATAAATGCAGCTATTATAGCTAAACATCCTATAACTCAACCAGATGAAATTTCAAAATTTGATATGCCTAAATTTGTTGTTGTTAAAAAACACATGAATGGTAAAGATTATGAAATAAATGTTGCATTTAATAATAAACATTCAATTGATGAAGTTGATGGTGAAATTTACTGATCATCTATTGCTTCGGTTAGTGGAATGCAAAAAACAAGAGGTATGGCAGGTATTTTAGATGGGTTTACTCATTTCGATAGTGCACGTCAAGCAAAAATACACCGTGTAATAAAAACAATAACTGCAAAAGAAATTAATGATAAAATTTCTACTGATTATCCATACAACGATCAAATTCAAGCAAGTTCATTTAAAAAATCTACATTCCCTAAACAGATTGTAATTATTAAAGAAGGAATTACATTTACAATAAAATTAACTCCTGGAACTGTTGATGAAAATATTGGTTCAATTGCTTGAACATCTGTTATTACTTCTGGAAAAGAAACAAGAAATAATCTTTCAAGTACTTTAACAGGATTTATGGATAAACAAGGTAAAGAGGCAAGAGATGCTACAACTGCTGTTTATTCTATAACTTCAAATGAAATTGCAGCAGCTATTAAAGCTAAGTACAATTTTGATAATACTGTTGAACCTCAAACTTATAAAGGTAAACACGGTACTATTTCACTAGTTATTAATAAAACTGTTAATGGTAAAGTGTATACATTTAATGTAGAAGTTGAACTTAAAGATACAACTGATAACGGTGAAATTAAATTCAACCACAAAATAACTACTACCAAGTTACCTAGTGATTATGTTGGTAATGGTATTCTTGTTGGATTTAAAACAAAAGCTGAAAAAGATGCAGAAATTGCAAAAGCAAAAGCTGAAAAAGCTATCAAGCTTATAACTGAAACAGATATTAATAATAAAATTAGAAGTCTTGCACCATTCGACAAAACAACTGCTCCATTTGATTATAGAGATAATGATTTACACACAACATTTGATATTACAAAAGGTGGTATTAACTTTGGCGTTAAATTAATTGCGAAATCAGTTAATCAATTGACAGGTTCTATTGGTTGAAATGCTATCATTTCTGATTCTTCTACAAATACAAGTAGAACGCTTACTGATAAAGAAATATCAGGATTCCAAACATTCTCAGATTATGTAAATACGCTTAGAAGAAATGCTCTTAATAAAGTAACGGTAAATGATATTAATGATGCTATTGAGAAAGCGCGTAAAGTTAGCGGTAAACCAGGTGATTATGTATTGCCTAAACATGTAACCGTATCTATAGATGGTTCAGGTGTTATTGATCACTTTGATATTGATATCGATTTAACTAAAGCATCAATTAGTAAGTCTAAAGGAGAAGTTCGTTGAAATGCTACGGCTTCTATGAATGGTATTACTGATACAAGAAATATTAATGGTACACTTGATGGATTCCAAAATCTTCAAGAAGTTGAGGAACAAAAAGCTAACGATGCACTTGATAAATTAACAAAATCAATGGTTAATGCTAAAATTAAACATGATTCTCCATATTCAAATAGTGATAGTGTTGGTAAATATAAATTCCCTTCAAATATTGTTGTAAATATTGATGGTAAAGATATTAACGTGGCATTAACTCCTGGTAATAGAGATTCACTAAGTGGTTCAATTTCATTTACAGGTACAGCAACAACTTCAGGAACAAATAGAACAGTACAGATTTCTTCTTCATTAGTTGGGTTCCTAGATAAAAATGGTGCTTTACAAAAATTAATTGATGAAAGTGTTCATAAAGTTACAGAAGCTGAAATTAATGCTGCTATTAAAAAAGCTCATTATTTCAATAGTATAACTGATACAAATAATTACAATTTCCCTTCAAGTGTAATTGTAACTTCATCAGGTATTGATGTTAAGATTACCTTCTCAAATCATATTGCTAATAGAGATGCAGGTTCAATTGCATGAACAGCTAAAGCAACTGCAAATGGCACAAAAAATATTGTTCCTAAATCTGGAACATTAACAGGATTTGAAACTAAAGCTTATCGTGATAAAGCTGCATCTATTGCTAATGACATGGCAATTATCGAAACAATTACAACAACTGACATTAATAATGCAATTAAAGCATTAAAAACAGTATCCAAGGCTACAAATCCAAATGGATTCACATTACCTTCAACAGTTGTAATTAGAAAAAATGGAAAAGATTTCAATGTTTCATTAAATAAAGTTAGTTCTAGTCACCAATTTGGTAGCGTAGAATGACATGGTGTTATTACTTCACCAAGAAATAATGTTTCATTAAATAAAAATGGTAAATTAACTGGTTTTGAAACTCTTGCTTCAAAAAGAGCGTTAGAAGTTAAGAAACTACTTACTGATTTAACATCAAAAGAAATCAATGATGCAATTGAGCAACAAATGAATATTAATAAGGGTAATAAAGCTTCTTCAGTTCCTAGTCTTAGAACTGTTCATATTTCTAAAGGTGGAGAAACAATTAATGTTACATTCTCTTCTGTTTCTAAAGATGATTCAAAAGGAGAAATTGCTTGAACAGGTATTGCTTCTGTAGATGGTGTTTCAGTTGTTGTTGATAAAAAAGGTACTTTAAGTGGATTCAAAACTCAAAACACCTTTGATAAAGACAATGCTGATAAACAAATTGATTTAATTACTAATACAATGATTAATAAATGAGTTAAAGATGCAAGTCCATTTGATAATACAAAACTTCCATCTAAATGAGTATTCCCAAATGAATTACTTGAGCAGCTTAACGGTGTACAAATTAAAATCAATAAAAAGACAAGCACTAATTACAACGATCTTGGAACAGTTGGTTGATTCGTAGAGATTAGTTCACCAAAAACAAGTAAAACAAGAAGTTTTTCTGGAGTACTAAGAGGATTTAAAAAAGATTCATTTATTACTAATCAGAATGATGTTGTACTTTCAAGTGTTGGGGAAAATGAAATTAATCAAGCTATTAAGAAAGCGGTTCCTAACTGAGCTTCATTAACATCAGATCAAATAAACCTTCCACCTCTAACATTTACTTACCAAGGACACACAATTACTGCTAAATTTATCTCAACTCAAAACGGTTCTGGAAGTGTTTCTTGAGTTACAGAATTGAATACTTCTGGTGCTAGTGGTAATCGTATAATATCTGGTACATTGGATGGATTAACTATTGGTAATAATACTGCGGTAATAAATGATATGAATGCTATTACTGCTTCAGATATTAATGATGTTATTAAAAGAGAATCTCCAATTGGTCAAAATACAATCTTTACTTATCCTGTGCCTTCTAATGACATGGTAGTAAGAAAAGGATCACATGCATTTAAAGTAAATATTATGGGTTCATCACCAGATTCAATGGGTAATTCTATTGTATGAAAAGTATTAATTACTCATGTTGATGGTTCTTCAAGAAGAATGACTGGTTTCTTAAATGGATTTGGTCAACCAGTAATACCAACTAATCCTGTTGACACTGCAATTAACCAAATTACAGCTCAACAAATTACTAACGAAATTAAAAGACAGTCACCAATTGGTTCAAATACTGCCTCACAATATCGTGTTCCTTCACAAATTACAGTTATGGTTAATCAAGTGCCTGTACAGGTAACTATTAACTCTAAAGTAGCTAATAACGATAGGGGAACTGTTAAATGATTTGCAACAATTTTTGCAAGTGGTTCTTCTAAAGTGCGTAATATGGAAGGATTGATATCAGGGTTTGCAGCTTCAAGTTCAAATCCAACTGAAACATCAATCGATAGTATTACTCAAGCAGATGTTAATAATGCCATTTTATCTGTTGCACCTATTAATAATAAAACTATTGCACAATACTCACTTCCAAATAGTGTTGTTGTTGTTAAGAATGGTCACAGAATATTGGTTAATCTAAATTCAGGTGGTACTTTATCAAATGGTATTACATGAGTTGGGGTTGCTTCAGATGGTTCAAATCCTAGAACAACAAGTCATACAAAATCAATCCTAGGTACTTTAACTGGATTTAACAATGCTGGTTCTGGTGATCTTCAAGATGCTAAATTAGCAAAACTTGTTAAAAAACAAATTAATCATGGAATGACATTTGGTTCTGGTACATCTATTAATAATTTACTACCTTCAGCATTTTATAATCGTCCAACAGTTACAGTTAAAGTTAATAATAAAAATTTAACTGTTAATTTCATAAATACTCATGCTGATGATGCAACTGGAACATTAAGTTGAACAGCACAAGTAACTGGATTAACATCAACTCCACAAACTATTTCTGGTCAATTAAAAGGATTTAAAGCCACAAATGGTAACTCGGATGCTCTTAATGTATTGAATGGTATGTCTTCAGCACAAATTGCACAAATTTTATATGATGCTAATAAGCAAAATTACGGTAGACCAATATTATTTAGTTATATGGTTGGCGATACAATGGTTTTCTTTGAAGTTTCAAAATGAGATTTCAACACTGCAACTCAAGATACAACATGAACTGTATCAATAGCTTCAGGTGGTCATGAAAGAACTGTATCTGGTAAATTATCAGAAAGAAGTAATACTTCACCAGCTTCTCCTATGCCACAAGCATATAATGCTCAAGTTGAACAAAGATCATTCTTTGCTAACGATTTAACTGATATTTATTCAATTTAATAAATGGAAAATAAGGATTCACATTAGTGGCCTTATTTTTTTAATGCCATGATTATAAATGATGCATATTTTTTTAGTTGGTACATAAAATCCTTGTATAGCACAATTAATTTGAATCTTTTGAAATTATTTTATACTGGGTTTTATACAAAGTTAATAACTTTATTGATTTTATAAAATTAATATAATTACTTATGAAAGATATGTAAATTTAAAAAAACGGCATTTATATCTTTAAAAAAGGAGAAGGAAAAATGAAAAAGAAAATATTATTAGCTGCAAATGCAGTGGCTGCAGCAACACTTTTAACAACAACTGCAATATTATCGATTTTAGCAAATCAAAAAAATGAAAAAGGGATAAAATTCACCGATCTACCAAAAAAAGATCAGAAAAGAATTTTGGGTGAATTTGCTTCAGTAACTGAAAAGGACATTAACGACCAATTAAAAAAACAAAAAGGATATGGTGAAAATGAAATATCAACCAACTTTAATCCTTCAGATTTTACTTTTGAAAAAATTGGTAAGAATGGTAAAGTTTTTAAAGTAAAAGTAAAAATTAAGAAAGATCCAGACAGAACTAAAAAAAACTATGGATTATTCGGATGAGATGCAACTATAACAGTTGAAGGTTTTGATGCGCCAAAACAAGGTGTGCTTGGTGGATTTAAATTAAGTTTAACACCTCAAGAAAAATTAGGGGAAATTAAAGATGAAATTAAAAACTTTACAATTAAAGATAAAACTTTCGATTCCAAAATGCCAAATACAAATCCACATAATGCCACAACTTCACAACTTCACAAATTAATTGATACAAATGTTGGGATTGTTAACAAATATAAACCACAACACACTGATAAGATTATTAGTATTGGTGATGGTGTAATTATAGTAGAATCTTCATTCACAATCAGTGGAGCACAAGGTGATGCTAAAGCTACTTTTACAATTACTGGTTTCAAATCAGATCAAGCTATTTTAGAAGACAACTTAATATCTTCTTTAACAGAAGACCTTATTAATAAAGCAATT
>NZ_PSZO01000120.1 GCF_004335975.1 Mycoplasma marinum | reverse complement strand
TTAGTATTCAAAATAATATAACATTTTACCCATTTGCTGGAACATGGTTGGGTGCTGAGTGATATGGGGATATACTCCCTTGAGATGATGATATTGATATAGCTTTAACTAAAGAAAATTTTGATAAATTAAATGAAATTCTAAAAAATAAAAAAACTAATTTTCATTTAGTTACCTTTGAAGATGAAGGTCACGAGAATTTAATTGCAAAATTATATTTTAATAAAGGTGTTTTAATTGAAGGTAAAAGTTCCTTGAGATCCGTCGGTAATAAGGGAATTTTCATTGATTTAACAATTTTATTTCCGGTATCAAAAAATAGGATCAAACGTATTTTTTTAGATATAAAAATTAAATTCTTTAGAATATCCCTTCTTTCCCATAGACAAAGTCTTGGTAGATTTAAAAGGATTATATTTAAAACTATAACTTTATTCATAAGTGGAAAACAAGTGGCAAAAAGTATTAATAAAATATGAAGAAATGATAAAAAATATGAAGATTTTGCAGAGCTAAACAATATTAAAAATAAAAATATAACATTAAATAAAAATTTAAAAAT
>NZ_PSZO01000119.1 GCF_004335975.1 Mycoplasma marinum | reverse complement strand
ATTTTGAATTTATTTTCTTTTAGTTTTATCATTTTTTCTAATTCCTTACTTTGTTTTTCATTAAAAAGATCTTGAAAATGTTTTAAATTTATACCCATATATTCAAATTCATATTCGTTTATTAGATTGATTTTTCTTTTAGACAAAACAAATAACTCATCAATAAACTTTTTCCCAGCACTATCTATTTTTATTGATGAAAATAAATGTCTTAAGTCATATCAATTTTGGGAATTTTTTATTTTTTCGGCGAATAGTTTAGAAATTTTTTCATCATATTTATATAAATTGTCCATACCTCTAATAGCTTTTATTGCTTGACTCATGCTAATTGTACCTGCATCCGGTTCCTTAGTGTGTTTGACATTGAAAAATATATACATGTGGGCTATTTTTACATATGCTTCTTCAATAAAGCCACTTGTTCCACTTTCCCCTTTATTTTCTTCAAAGTATTTGATTAATTCAAAATACTTCTCAATTCACTCTTCCTTGGTATGGGAATATCTAATAGTAAAATCACAAACTTTATTAAAATAATAACTAATAGAAAAATTACTTTTTCTATGTAAATTCAGAAGT
>NZ_PSZO01000118.1 GCF_004335975.1 Mycoplasma marinum | reverse complement strand
ATAAAATCGAAAGCATTGAGATAATAAATTCGCAAAACAACGCAGTCACAAAATTAGTGACTACTCAAATAGAGGATGTTCAGTATAAAGAAATAAAAAGAGACTTCTATAACAATAAGCAGGAAGAATTTCATACATTTCAAAAAGGTTTATTTTTCAATGATTCAAGATTAGTAAAAAGTTTTAAAGTGGATGTAAATAATTTAGGCATTAAAAGAGTTATATATGATTCGGAAATATCTGTTATACAAAACTTTATTTCAAGTGGTAATGCCAGATCATTCTTGGGATTATCTAATACATCTTCTTTATTAATGGTTGCAATATTAGAAATTGCTAAATATAGTTTTGATGAAGATTTATTTATTTCTCTTGACAAAAAATATGCTGTAAGCCTTAAAAATTGTATAGGGGAAATTTTTGAAATTATTGAAATGTTTGATCTAATATTTCAAAATAATATTAATGAGAAACTTTTTTGGTTAAAGGAATCGATCATCAATAAAACTAATAATATTAGTAAAGTGATAATTGGTACAGAGGATAGCACATTAATTTTATTTGAAGAGGTCAAAAATGATAG
>NZ_PSZO01000117.1 GCF_004335975.1 Mycoplasma marinum | reverse complement strand
AACCCAATTCTAGAGGAACAAATACAAAAACATTTGAGTTGTGAGTTAAGAATTTGTTGAAAGTTTAATTTACGCGCTTTTAAATGAGGTTATAAATTTACACTAAATACAAAGGAGTAATATGAGCTGAGAAGAAATGAGTAGAAAGGGTTGTGGTTGTGCATGGTATATGGATGATTGAAATAGGCAAAAGGAAAAAGTCTGCGAGGAACATAGCCAAAAGCAATATGAGGAAAAAAAGAAAAAAAGAGACGCTCGTGATTTAAGAGTTTCCACAGAGGAGGGAAGGTGTCTTTCTTGTGTAAAACTTGATCACATTTGATTTAGCGAATACTATAATCAGGGTGGTTGCACAATTGGTTTTTGCGAAAAATGTAAAAACATAAAAATCAATAAATTAAAATCAAAGTATGAACTCTCTTCTTTAGAAGATTTAGTAGAAATCAAAAATAACAACAAGATAAAGAGTGAATACAAAAAGGCAAAACCCAATTCTAGAGGAACAAATACAAAAACATTTGAGTTGTGAGTTAAGAATTTGTTGAAAGTTTAATTTACGCGCTTTTAAATGAGGTTATAAATTT
>NZ_PSZO01000116.1 GCF_004335975.1 Mycoplasma marinum | reverse complement strand
TATGAGGATCCTCTAAAGGTTATTTATTTTATAAATTGACCTTTTTTAGTAGTCGATGTATTTCTTGAAGATTGTATATGCACATCTTCATTAACTGCATCGCCAAACGATTTCCCAAAACTGTTTGCTGAAGTTTTATCTTCAAACGAAGCAATCTTTGTTCCGTCATATCAAACATCATTTTTAGATGTAACAATAACGTTAGAATTCTTTTTACTCATGGTTAACCTCCTAATTTATTTTAGAAGTATGCTATAATTAAATTACATGGTTTAATTATATCGGCATACACTGCTGATATTTTTTCATTTCAGCTTCAGTGCCTTCATTTAGGCACAGATTAATTATAACACTCTTTTTTATATATAAGGCAATTATTTATCAAAAAAGCTATTTTTAATTTAAAACCTCAAAAAAGTTATTTTTATAGTGTATTTATGATAAAATTATTACATTACAAAGGAGTTAATATGAAAAAAGAGTATATATATAAATTAATAGAGAGTAGTCTTGGAGAGAATAAAAATGCTTATATAAGATTTTTGAATGCATTCATAACAGATTTAAAGTTAGATGGGTATTCCGA
>NZ_PSZO01000115.1 GCF_004335975.1 Mycoplasma marinum | reverse complement strand
TCAAAGAATATTTTTTTAATTATTTTACCACTATTAATAATGATATATTTATCATTTAAAACTATTTTTTCGCCCGTACTTAAATTCCACTTCTTCTGTTCTATATCATCAAGGTTTGCTATCGAGCGACTAAAGGCCCTTATTTTCTTAGTAATTAATAAAACTTTTAATTCATAAACATCTTCATTAAATCCAATAGATTTACTCTCAAGTGTAATAATTTTTATAAAATCATTCTCGATATTCATTTCCGAATTTTTAGAGTAAATTGTCATTGTTTTTATTAACTTGTGCTCAAATGGAGCTTGGTTAATAATATTAATTGTATTTGCTGATTCATGTTGTTCTTCAAGTTGAATAATCTTATAAGTAATTAAATCAATTATTGAAACAATTCTTCTGTGAACTTGCTTCAACTTAGCGACAATATCATCATTAGTAGTATCCGTATTACATCCACCAAGTGAATCGTGAGCTTGTAATTTTAATAGAGGTTTGATGATTGTTGTATTTTTATATTCTTCAAAATCATACGAAATATCAATATTTTTATAAACTAACTCTAATGGCTCTAATTTGTAATATAAG
>NZ_PSZO01000114.1 GCF_004335975.1 Mycoplasma marinum | reverse complement strand
AGCAGTTGAGTTATTCGTTTCTATCCAAATTAATTATACATATTTAGTTAAAAAAATAAAACCTAAAGAAGAATAGAAGATTCTAATAAAATATTAATAAATGGTTTAAATCGGTCTGCAAAATAAAAAAACCGCACATTAAATACGGGAAAATTGTATTCTATATTTTCACTCTTAATAAAGTTATTCCGTTATCTTTGCATAAAGAATTCTTTTTATCATCCAAACGTTTTCTAAGAGATGTGTTGTGTGTATTATCATCTAGTTCTAATAAGAAAGTGTAATTAAATTCATATTTATTACTTTCTGTATTTAAAGTTCTTTTGGCAAAAGTGAAATCAGCGTGTTTTTTATTTGAAATATACTCTTGTTTTAATAGGGTTGAAAAACTAATTCCTGATAGTATTGAAAGTTGATTTTCATTTGAATTACCAACAACTTCTCTCTTCATTTTTCTAAATCAAAAAGATTCTCGTGAAGACATTATTTTTTTTGTTTCTTTTAATAAGATCTCTTCCGGGTACCTTCCATTTAAATTAAGTTTTTCAGTATTTTTATAGATAATTTTTTGGTCATCTATTATCAATGAAATAACTCCTTGGTTGTTA
>NZ_PSZO01000113.1 GCF_004335975.1 Mycoplasma marinum | reverse complement strand
TCCAATAATTGCCGTTACTTCATGTGGCGCAACAAAAGATGAAGAATATTCTTTTTCAGGCGAGGTTTATGAGGGAGGCACTCATAAGCTAAGTTCTAGTTTTATAAAAAGTTTAGAAAATTTTAAAAATACTAAAATTGCATACTTGGAAAATAAATCTTCATTACTTGACGATGTAGAAACTGCAGCAGCAATAGTTGTGGGAAAAGACTTTAAATACCCGGAAGTAACTTATAACTTTTCATCTTTAAACATTGACTATTTTTCTCCTGAAATCTTTAAGTATATGGATTTTGGAAAGGTGGGAGCAAGAATAAATATTATTCTAAAAAACAACAACTTAAAAAGTTTTGATTTTAACTCAGTTCCCAGAATAGTTTCAAGTATAGATTTAAGTAATAATAAATTTACTGGTAAATTAAACACATCTTTCATAAATAAGGCATGACCTATTAAAATAAACTTGAATAATAATAATTTATCTTCAATAGATTATGATGAGATCAATAAATATATAAAAACACCCAATAATAAAACTAAAGTATCATCCATTGTTGTTATTTCAGATTCTGAAAATCCTTTATTATGAGCAAACAAAGGTGCTTGATTTCCGAAACGCGATATGTTCCGG
>NZ_PSZO01000112.1 GCF_004335975.1 Mycoplasma marinum | reverse complement strand
TTTGTTATTTTTGGAAATATTCGTTGAAATTCTTCATTTAATTCAGTTCAAATTTCCCTGTTTATACCAAAAAATATTTTTTTATATTCAATACCACTTTTTTTCAATTTTATTTCTAGAAATAGTTGATATTTCCTAATAAAACTAGAGAAATTTCATAGACTGAATCCTATCAACTTTTCAAGAGACTCAGAAACTTGTTTTTCTTCTTTTTCCCCTGTTCATCTAATGACTCTTGATTTGTGGGGATAAAATTTTCATTTAGGATAAATTATTCCATTGTGCTTTATAGTTTCTATATTATTACTTTTTAAAAATATTACATATGATATATAACCCAATAAAGTTGCAGAATATAAAAGTTGTCGGATTTTTGGTTGGATACTTAAATTTGAGAAAATGGGTTTTGTATATTTTCATTTCTTGCAAACATAACCTAAACCTATTTGCAAAAATTGATTCGTTATCATTATTTCTCTTGTTGGTTCATGAATATATAAAAGAGAAAATAATGAGTATGAAGAGTATGCAACTTGGAAACCTTCTTCAAAATTTAGATGCCCCATTTCTTCATGGTAAATGTTTTCAAGTTCTTCAATGCTTGCATTTTCATCAAAGAAATTAGAAATATAATCAA
>NZ_PSZO01000111.1 GCF_004335975.1 Mycoplasma marinum | reverse complement strand
TATCTTTATGATTGCTATTAATGACATTGAAATAACGGATATTGTTGTAAATATAACTCCTGATATGTATTTTTCCACACTAATTGTAACTACACCAAATAATAAATAAGAAATCATTAATACATTACCTATTATGAAAGCAATGCATAAATATAATGAAGTAGATTTTGTGTTTCTTGTTCTTATTGTTCTTATTGTTTGAGGTAAAAAAGATAATCCAGTAAAGGCAGATCCAATAATTGAAATGATGAGAATGGTTGTTCCTGAAGCTTGCTTATAGTTCCCTTTAACTGCAAAAGCTCCAAGACATGTTGAAACAACTATTAAAATAAATAACATTGCAACACTTACTACTCTTGCAACAAACAATTTATTATTAAAATTATTTTTGATATATTCTCCGTTTGTATTTCTGTTCCTAATAATATAATAAATAATCGGAATTGACATTAATCCGCATAGTCCTTGACCAACAGTCAATACTATACCTCCATCAGTACTTAGGAGCATTCCATAAACTACTCATATTACTCTACCTATAAAGTTTATGCTTCACGCAGTTAATGATAGGCCATGTGAATGTTTTCTTCTTCATATGCTTCATATTTGGAAGAAAAACGAGATATCTAAGATGATAATACCAATAATTAATA
>NZ_PSZO01000012.1 GCF_004335975.1 Mycoplasma marinum | reverse complement strand
AACGGTACGTCACAAAACATACCCAAACAAACAATCTGCTATTCAGTTTTGAGAGAACTAGGATAAATCGACCAGAAGGTCATTTTTTTTCGCCTTTTTGGAATTTTGGACCAAAAATATGAATGATATTTTTCAATTGTATAAAGATTTTGTATCTTTTAAAGATGCATAATTTTAATATGTGACTTAAAAAAAGTTTTAATTTAGAAAAGGGGAATCTATGAAAAATAGAAAAATAAAAGTTAAAAAGTTTTTTTGGATTGCATCAATTGTAAGTGTAAACTTAACCCCGATAGTAGTTGATCAATCATGTGTGCTTTAAAATTTTATAAGAAAAATATTCAAGTTTCAGCAAACGGAATTTTGACATGCTTAATGTTAGTGTGAATGTGGAATGCTATAAAACAAATAATATTTTTGATAAACTGCTAATAGATTATTGCATTAAAGATGTATCACAAGTACTTTGGGGTCGACAGAAGATAAATGCTAAAATATATGGAGATGAAAAAGTGTATGTAACTAGTACTATAGGAGGGAATTATGCCTAATCATTTTAAACAAAACAAAATATTACCTATTGTTGTATTTTTAATAAGTGCTTTTATTTCTCTATTTTCCTTTATTTGAAACGACCAGATAGTTGATTTTGAAAATAAACATCATGTTACTTGAGTAGTAATAATTATAGTTTTTGCAGTCATTGATATTATTAATTCTGCTATGTTTTTAATTTTTAAAAAGCTCAGCTGGAATAAAAATACATTTTCTAAAATATTTTTTATTTTCTTAAATATTTGTTCTATGACAACTATTTTATTTTTAGCGCTACCTATAGTTTTTAATAATACTAAACTACATTGAATGATTGCGATACTTGTTGGTATTAAAATCGTTGAAATTTTAAGTATATTGTTTTTTAAAAATGTTAAAAATGCGGTGATATTAAAATGAATATTTACATTAATTGTAACTGTTATACCTATTTTGGTAGGTGTTGTACTACATATTGAAAAAATATGAGAAATTTCAACAACTATTTTAATTTGGGAATGTGCCAGCATGTTTATTGAATTTAATTATGATAATAAAGATTATATTTATGAAAGGACGATTTTGAATAGAAATCCCTTTTATCAAAATGGTATGCAATTTTTCATTTTGATTTTCTTTTGGTTTATAATGTGAGGTTTAATAATGAGTGCATTCGATAAGAACAATGATTAATCGGTCATTGTTCTTTTTTAAGGCATTTTATTTTGGTAGCCAAGTATGGAAAGGATAACTGCTGAAAGCATCTAAGCGGGAAGCCTCCTCAGAGATGAATAATCCCTTTAAATTTCTTGTAGACGACAAGGTTGATAGGTTGGAAGTGTACGTGTAGCGATACATTTAGCTGACCAGTACTAATAAATTGAATGGTTTAATAAGTGATCTATATTTTAGGTTATCTATTTAAAGGTGCATCACAAAGTATACCCAAACAAACAATCTGCTGTTCAGTTTTAAGAGAACTAGTATAAATCGACCAGAAGGTCATTTTTTGCACTTTGAGCATAAACGAATTTTATTTTAAATTGCGAAACTCATTTTGAATTTAAAGGTAACTCAATTTTATCAAAGGACTATTTATGAAATTTATTCTCAAAAGGGAGAATGTAAGCGCATAATAAAAGCTAGAAATAGAGCTGTTTTAGAGGTAAAACTTTCATACAAAAAAATATAAGTAAAACCATAGCATTCTCTAAAATATCAATCTAGAAAGCTAAAATTGGTATATTAATTCATTATATTCAAACTTTTATTAGTAGTTTCCTTTTAGAACAGAAGATAAACTTCATAATGCAAAATTCACTCGGAATAATCAAAGAATGTTTATATGATAAAGAGAAAGATATTAGAGTAACCAAACATATTCCAAAGATGCTATTAGTCTCGTGTGTTGTTATTTTATGAAAAGTAATTGATTATTTTAAAGAAGCAAATACCTTGTCGCATACTTATTAATCAAAAATATATAACATTAAATAAGTTGCTATTGATAATAAGATAGAATGCAAAAGCAATATAAACACACTTAATAAAATGCCTATGAAAAAAAAGCGAATCACTAATTGTGATGACAATAATATATTTTACTGCTACTTTTTTTATAAAAATAAATTTGAAATAAAAAAAGTTTTTACAGATAAAAATAATTTTTTCCTGTCTTATTGGCAAATTTCTTGACTTAATCATAAAAATGTGTATAATTATTTAGCAACTAGACCTATGATAGATAAGGTTGCCGATACACCAAAATTAGTTGTTCTTGGTATATTGGGTATTTATCTTGAGGTCGTTCAAAAGAACAAAGGAGGACAACATGGCAAAAGTTACAATAAAAGTTAGAGCTTTCGAAGCATCATTAGTAGATGCAGCTGCTCTTAAAATTGCTGAAATTTCTAAGAAAGAAGGAGCTAAAGTCTCAGGACCAGTTCCACTTCCAACAAAAAGAGAAGTATTCACAGTTTTAAAATCAGTACACGTTAACAAAAAATCTCGTGAACAATTCGAAATTAGAACAAACAAAAGACTAATTAAACTTGCAGACGTATCTGCAGAGTTAATGGATAAACTACAAAGACTTAATTTACCATCAGGTGTTAAAGTCGAAGTTATTTCAAAATAGTTGGTTGCATAAATATATCATTCGTTTCCTTAGTAGGAACTCAAACTGCTAGTAAAAACAATATAAAAGGAGAATATTATGAAAGGAATCTTAGGACGTAAAGTAGGAATGACTCAACTTTATACTGACCACGGAAAATTAATCCCGGTTACTGTAATTGAAGTTAAACCTAATGTTGTATCAAAAGTTCTTACACAAGAACATGATGGTTACACAGCTCTACAACTTGGAGTAGAAGATAAAAAAGTGTCAAGACAAAATAAACCAGAAATGGGACACTTCAAAAAAGCAAACGCAACACCTAAGCGCTTCGTTAAGGAGATTAGAGGAATGGAAGGCTTTGATTTAGGAGCTACTATTGATGCCTCAATCTTCGCAGCCGGAGAGCTTGTAGATGTGCAAGGAACATCAAAGGGACACGGTTTCTCAGGTACAATTAAAAGACACAATCAACACATTGGACCTAAATCACATGGTGGTGGTGGTGGATCACAACCAGTTAGACAAACAGGTTCACTTGGAGATATTGCGGGTAATAAAGTTGTTAAAGGAATGACAATGCCAGGTCAATATGGTAATGTTACTAAAACAATTCAAAACCTAGAAGTAGTTTCAATTGATTTAGAAAATAACGTAATTTTAGTAAAAGGATCAATTCCAGGACCTAAAAAATCATTCGTTATTGTTAAACAAGCAGTTAAGCAACTTCCAAATAGAGAAGCGCTTACACTTGCAAACACTTCAAATGAAGAAGTTAAAGGAGATGCATAATGGCAGTACAAAATACAACAGCAGCTAAAACTGCACTTCCAAAAGAAGTATTTAGTGTTAAAGTTAATTCTCAAGCAATTTTTGACACAATTATGTCAGATAGAGCTTCAAGAAGACAAGGGACACATAAAGTTAAAAATAAAGCAGAAGTAGCTGGTTCAGGTATCAAACCTTGAAAACAAAAAGGTACAGGTAGAGCTAGAGCTGGTTCAAAAAGGTCACCAATTTGAGTAGGTGGAGGTAGAGCTTTTGGTCCTAAAGCTGAAAGAAACTATACTCTTACTTTAAATAAGAAAGTTAGAAAACTTGCATTAGCATCATCACTAACTTTAAAAGCAAAAGCAAAAGCAGTAGTTATTGAAGACTTTAAATTAGAAACAATTTCAACAAAAGAAGTAGTTAAATTTATCGAAGGATTGAAATTAACAAAATTACAAAGAAAAGTACTTATAGTTACTGAAGATGCAAACGCATTTAGATCAGCTAAAAATATTCAAAATGTAGAAACAGTTAAAATTAATTCAATCTCAGTTGAAAAAGTAGTGAATGCAGATGTTATTGTACTATCACAAGATCACATTAACAGACTAGTGGAGGTAATTAAATAATGAATAGAAATGAAGTTATAAAATACCCAATTCTTACAGAAAAAACATATGCACAAATGGGTAACGGAATTTACACATTTGCTGTAGATAGAAGAACTAACAAAGTTGAAGTTAAAAAAACTGTTGAATTTATTTTTGGAGTAAAAGTAGCAAGAGTTAATATTGCTAATGTTGCTAAGAAACCTACTAAATTAGGAAGATTCGCAGGATTTACTACTTCATATAAAAGAGCAGTTATAACATTAAAAGAAGGACAAATTAATATTTTCCCTGATGAAGCAGTTGCACAAGAAGCACCTAAAGCTGAAATCAAAGAAACTAAAAATGAAAAACCTTCAGAAGCTGAATTAAAAGCAGCAGCTAAAATTCAAGCAAAAGCTAAAGCTAAAGAAGCAAAAGCTAAAGAAACACCAGTAAAAGCGGAAAAATAGTGTTTGAAAGACAACAACCGCAAACATTTTCAAACAAAGGAGAAAAACATGGCAATTAAAAAGTATAAAGCCACTACCAATGGTAGACGTCACATGACATCTCTAGATTACAAGAAAAATCTAACAGGTCATGCACCAGAAAAATCATTGATGGCACCATTAAAGTCTCACGCTGGTCGTAACAACGCAGGTAAAATCACAGTTAGACATAAAGGTTCAGGTGTGAAGCGTAAGTATAGACTAATTGACTTTAAAAGAAATAAAGACGGTATTCCAGCCGTAGTAACAACAATTGAATATGATCCAAATAGATCAGCAAACATTTCATTGGTTGTATATAAAGATGGAGAAAAAAGATATATTTTATCACCAAAAGGAATTCAAATGGGACAAGAAATTGTTTCAGGAGAAAATGTTGATATCAAAATTGGTAACACACTTCCTCTTAAAAATATTCCAGAAGGTACAACAGTTCATAATGTTGAATTACACCCAGGACACGGTGGACAAATGGCTAGATCAGCTGGTACATCAGTTCAAATCCTAGGTAAAGACGAAGATGGTAAATACGTTATCGTTAGACTTAAATCAGGTGAAGTAAGACGTGTTCTTGCTACATGTAAAGCAACTATCGGTGTTGTTGGAAATGAAGAACATTCATTAGTTAACTGAGGTAAAGCTGGACGTAATAGACATAGAGGTATAAGACCTACTGTTCGTGGTTCTGTAATGAACCCCGTAGATCACCCACATGGTGGTGGTGAAGGTAAACAACCTATCGGTAGAAAAGCACCTATGACACCATGAGGTAAAAAAGCACTTGGAGTTAAAACAAGAAATGCTAAAAAATCTTCAACAAAATTAATTATAAGAAGAAGAAAAGGGAGTAAATAATGGCTAGATCACTTAAAAAAGGTGCATTTATTGATGACCACCTAATGAAAAAAGTAGTAGCGATCGTGGAAAACGGAGCTCCTAAAAAACCAATTAAAACTTGATCAAGAAGATCAACAATCTATCCTAACTTTGTTGGACTTTCATTTCAAGTTCACAATGGGAAAGATTTCCTTGACGTATTTGTAACAGAAGACATGGTAGGACACAAACTTGGAGAATTCGCGCCAACAAGAACATATACAGGGCACGGGAAAGACAAAGGTAAGAAATAATGGCAACAGCAAAAGCATCAGTTAAATTACAAAGAGTCTCACCAAGAAAAGCAAGGTTAGTAGCAGATTTATTCAGACACAAACATGTTTCAGAAGCAATCGCTATCCTTAACAATACAAATAAAAAGTCAACAGTTTTATTTTTAAAACTATTAAACTCAGCAATCGCAAATGCTGTTAATAATCATGGTATGAATGCTGAAAAATTAGTTGTAACAGATGTTACAGTTAATGAAGGACCAACATTAAAAAGATTTCAACCAAGATCACAAGGTAGAGCTTACTCTATCTTAAAAAGAACTTCACACTTAGCTGTGACAGTGGAAGAGAAATAGGGGGTATTTATGGGACAAAAAGTTAATCCAAATGGATTCCGTTACGGAATCACTAAAAAACACGAATCAACTTGATATGCTGATAAAGCAGATTTTGCAGGATACCTGTTAGAAGATCAAAAAATCAGAGAATATGTTGAAAAATTCGTAAGAACTTACCTAATTGGTAAAGTTGAAATATCTAGAACACAAAATGAAGATGTTACATTAACAATTCATTCTGCAAAACCAGGTGCATTATTAGGGGAAAATGGTTCAAACCTTGAAAAATTCACTAAAGATATTCAAAAATATACAAGAAATAGACAATTGAAATTAAACATCAAAGTTATTTCTATTGATAAACCAGAACTTAACGCTAGATTATTAGCAGAGGAAATTGCTATTAAACTAGAAAATCGTGGTTCATTCCGTGCAGCACAAAAAATGGCTATGAGATCTTGTCTTATGGCAGGTGCTAAAGGAATTAAAACACAAGTTTCAGGTCGTTTAAATGGAGCAGATATGGCTAGAGCAGAAGGTTACCAAGAAGGAATCATGGCTCTACATACTCTAAGACAAAATGTAGATTATGCACAAGCAACAGCACGTACAACTTATGGAGCTATTGGTATTAAAGTGTGAGTTTCACTTGGAGAAATTCTGGAAGGAAGTAAATAATGTTACAACCTAAAAGAACTAAATATAGAAGACCTTTTAGAATATCACACCAAGGTATTGCTAAAAGAGGTAAAACGGTAGCTTTTGGAGAATTTGGATTACGTGCAGTAACTTCAAACTGAATTACTAACCGTCAAATCGAAGCAGCTCGTATCGCTATTACTCGTGCTATGGGACGTGAAGGGCAAGTATTTATTAGAATATTCCCTCATCTTTCAACAACATCGAAACCTATTGGTGTTCGTATGGGTAAAGGTAAAGGTACACCTGACAAATGAGTAGCAGTTGTTAAAGAACAAACAATTATGTTCGAAGTTTCAGGAGTTTCAGAATCAATCGCAAGAGAGGCATTAAGATTAGGAATGCACAAACTACCAGTTAAGTGTAAAATCGTTGCTAAGGAGGCTAAATAATGTTAATGAAAGAATTAAATTCTAAATCAATTGAAGAGCTTCAAACATTAATTGAAGACCTTAAAGCAGAATTATTTATGCTTAGATTTAAGAACTCAACAGGTCAATTAGACCAATCACACAAGATTGAACTTGTGAAAAAAGATGTAGCGAGAGCATTTACAGCTTTAAACGCTAAAAAAGATGTAAAGGAAGGTAAATAATGGAAAGACAAACATCACGTAAATCATTAAATGGTTATGTTGTTTCAAACAAAAATGAGAAAACAGTAGTTGTTGCAGTTGACACATATAAAAAACACCCACTTTACTCAAAACGTTTTAAATCAACAAAAAGATACCAAGTACATGTTGACGGAGTTGAAGCTAACTTAGGAGATTTCGTTAGAATCGATGAGTGTAGACCTGTATCTAAAACAAAAAGATTTAGACTAGTAGAAATATTAGAAGCTAAGAAAGAAGGTAAGTAATGTTACAAGAAATGTCAAGAGCTAACGTTGCGGATAATTCTGGAGCTAAAGAAGTAGGGATCATCAGAAATTTAGGTGGTTCAGTTGTTAAAACATCAAACATCGGAGATGTTGTTGTATGTTCAGTTAAAAAAGCTACACCAAATGGTGCAGTTAAAGCTGGTGCAGTAGTTCGTGCAGTTATTGTTCGTTCTACTTATGGAGTAAAACGTAAAGATGGATCACACATCAAATTTGACGATAATGCAGTTGTTATTATTAATGATAATAAACAACCAAAAGGTACTCGTGTATTTGGACCAGTAGCTAGGGAACTTCGTGAAGCAGGATATATGAAAATTGTATCTCTAGCTCCGGAAGTTATTTAAGGAGAACTATGAAAATTAGAAAAAATGATGAAGTAATAGTAATCGCAGGTTCAGAAAAAGGAAAAATTGGTAGAGTATTATCAGTTAACCCTAAAACACAAAGAGTTACTATTGATAAAGTAAATATTGTTAAAAAACACGTTAAACCTTCACAAACAAACCCAGATGGTGGAATTCAAGAACAAGAAGCACCAATTCATATTTCAAATGTTGCGATTTATGTTAAAGCTGGTAAAGATAATGCAGCAAACTCAAGAGTTGGATACGAAATTAAAGATGGTAAGAAAACAAGAATTGCTAAAAAAACAGGGAAAGCAATTTAATAGGAGAGCACTATGGCAAATTTAAAAGAAAAATACAATAACGAAGTTAAAAAACAACTTCAAGAAAAATTCAATTATGAATCAGTAATGCAAATCCCAAGAATAGAAAAAATCGTAATCAACCAAACTGCAGGTAATGAAGTTTCAAACTCAAAAGCTATTGAGGAAGTTCTTAAAGAACTAGAAGCTATAACAGGGCAAAAACCTTTAGCAACTATTGCTAAGAAATCAAATGCCTCATTTAAATTAAGAGAAGGAATGCCAATGGGTGGAAAAGTAACACTACGTAGAGATCGTATGTGAGAATTCCTAAATAAATTAATTGCTGTTGCTATTCCTCGTATTAGAGACTTTAGAGGTGTGAATGATAAAGCATTCGACGGTAGAGGTAATTTCTCTTTAGGTCTTAAAGAACAAATCATTTTCCCGGAAATTGATTTTGACAAAGTAAGAAAAATTAGAGGTATGGATATTATTATCGTTACTTCAGCTGAATCAAATGCAGAAGCAAAAGAATTATTAGAACTACTAGGAATGCCTTTTGTTAAGGCATCAAAATAAGGAGAGAATCATGGCAAAAAAATCATTAAAAGAAAAACAAAAGAAAACAGCTAAATTCTCTACAAGAGAATATACAAGATGTGAATTATGTGGACGTCCTCGTTCAGTAATTAGAAAATTCAAGGTATGCCGTGTTTGCTTTAGAAAATTAGCACACGAAGGTAAAATACCTGGTGTAAGAAAGGCGAGTTGATAATATGGGAATCATCACAGATCCAATAGCAGATATGCTTGTTAGAATTAAAAATGCAAACCAAAGAAAACATAAGGATGTATCAATGCCTCACTCAAAAGTGAAGGAAAACATTGCTACTATTCTTAAAAATGAAGGTTTCATTTCAGGTTTCTCAGTTGCCGGAGAAGGTAAAGAGAAACAAATTACAATTGCACTTAAATACAAAGGAGCTCAAAGAGCTATTACAGGAGTTAAGAGAATTTCTAAACCTGGTTTACGTGTTTATGCAGGGGCTGCTGATTTACCAAAAGTTCTTTCAGGATTCGGTACAGCAATCATTTCTACATCAAATGGAATTATTACAGATAGGGAAGCAAGAAAAGCCAACACAGGTGGCGAAGTATTAGCTTACGTGTGATAGTATGTCAAGAGTAGGAAACAGAATAATCAACATCATTGAAGGTGTTGAAGTAAAAATAAACGGAACAAAAGTAGAAATTAAAGGTGCAAAAGGAACAATTTCACGTGAATTTTCACCACTAATCGCAATTGAAAATAAAGACGGACAAATTACAACTGTTCGTGCAAATGAAAACAAACAAACAAAACAATTACATGGAACAACAAACGCATTAATTAATAATATGATTATTGGTGTTTCACAAGGTTTCAAAAAAGAATTAATTATCAAAGGTGTTGGTTATAAAGCAGCTCTTAAAGGTAAAGAATTAATAGTAAATGCTGGTTATTCTCACCCACATACAGTTTCAATTCCTGAAGGACTTGAAGTTGTTGTAGAAAAACCAACTGAAATTTCAATCACAGGTATTGAAAAAGAAAAAGTAGGACAATTAGCAGCAATCATCAGAGATATAAGAAGACCAAACCCTTATTCAGGTAAAGGAATTATGTACAAAGATGAAATTATCAGAAGAAAAGAAGGAAAGGCAGCAGGTAAATAGTAATGGCAAAATTATCAAGAAACGAATCTCGTAAGAAAAAACACTTACGTATTAAAAATAAAATAGCAGCTACTTCACCAAGAATCGTTGTTTTCAAATCTTTAAAAAACATTGAAGTACAATTAATAGATGATGCTCAAGGTAAAACTTTAGTACATTCTTCATCAATAACTCTTAAATTAGAGAATGGTGGAAATGTTGAAGCAGCTAAAACAGTAGGTGCAGACTTTGGTAAAAAAGTTCTAGCACTTAAATTAGAAAAAGTGGTATTTGATCGTTCAGGTTATATTTACCACGGTAGAATACAAGCATTAGCAGATGCAATCAGAAACGAAGGAGTGAAATTCTAATGACAGAAAACAAAGAAACAAAAACAGTAGAAGTTGTAGCAACTAAAAAAGCTACCGAAGCTCCTAAAGCCGGAGCAAACGCTAACAGAGGAAATAATCAAAGAAACGGACGTAGACCTCAAAGAGGAAACGGACGTAGAAAATTTAACGGCAGAAGACAAACAGAGTTTGAAGAAAAAGTTGTTAACATTTCAAGAGTTACAACAGTTGTTAAGGGTGGGCGTAGATTCTCATTCTCAGCACTAGTTGTTGTAGGTAATAAAAAAGGTAAAGTTGGTTGAGGATGAGGAAAAGCTAATGAAGTTCCTGATGCAATCAGAAAAGCCATCAAAGATGCACGTAACAATATGATTGTTGCACCTATTATTGATAAAAGAACAGTACCTCATGAACAAACTGGTTTATTCTTAGCATCAAAAGTTCTAGTTAAAGCAGCTCCTAAAGGTAAGGGAATCATCGCTTCAGGTGCTATCCGTACAGTTGTTGAGCTTGCAGGATATACAGATATTTATACAAAATCACTTGGTTCAAGATCTAAAACTAACTCAGTAAAAGCAACAATTGATGCTCTTAAAAATTTAAGAACAGTTGAAGAAATTGCTAAATTAAGGGATGTCAAAGTTTCTGACATTACAGGATAGGAGATTTTTATGAAATTACACGAATTAAAATCAACAGAAGGATCAAGAGAACTAAGAACTAGAAAAGGACGTGGACACGCTGCTGGTAAAGGTAAAACTGCCGGTAAGGGTGAAGCAGGTCAAAACAAGAGATCAGGTGGAGGAGTACGTCCAGGATTTGAGGGTGGTCAAAACCCATGATTCAGACGTTTACCAAAACGTGGATTTACAAATGTTAATCACGTAGAATACGAAACAGTTTCATTAACAACACTAGATAAAGCTTTTAAAGCAAATGAAACAGTTACACAAGCAATTCTTTTAGAAAAAAGAATTCTTAGAAGAAAAAACATGCCTGTTAAAGTACTTGGTAATGGTAAAATTACTAAATCACTTACAGTGCAAGTTGATGCCATTTCAGCTTCTGCTAAAGAAGCTATTGAGGCAGCTGGAGGAAAAGTGGAGGTTAAATAATAAATGCAAAAAAAAATCTTAGCTAAACGTAATAAAAAGAGAAAAATTGTTTTCTCATTACGTCCTATTAAAACTAAATTTAAAAACTTTTTTAGAAATAAGCAATTGCTTACTAAGATTTTATATACACTATTATTACTTTTAATCTTTAGGATTGCTGCCACAATTACTGTGCCCGGCGTTAGATCCTTCAATACACAAGCCGCAACTAACCCTTCATCTTTTTTAGGATTGATGGATGTCATGGGTGGTGGCGCAATAAGGAGATTCTCAATCGTAGCATTGGGAATTTCTCCTTATATTACAGCATCAATTTTAATGACTATATTGCAATCAGAATTTTTCCCGCCAATACATAGGCTTGCAAATTCTGGAGCAGCTGGTAGAAGGAAAATAAATATCATCACTAGATGATTAACCTTAGTGTTCGGTGTTTTTCAAGCAATTACAATTGCTAAATCATTTGAAACTCAAGGACTTCTAACTATTATCCCCGAATTGAATGAACCATGATTTATTTATTTTGGTATACCAGTTATATTATTATCAGGAGCAATGTTTACTCTATTTTTAGGTGAACAGATTACTCAAAAAGGTGTTGGTAATGGTACATCATTAATTATTTTTTCTGGTGTGGCAGTTGCGTTGCCTTCGAAATTCAAATTCGCTTATGAATTCTTTGTTTTAGGTCAAGGTAATACTGGTGCATTTGTTGGAGTGATTAATTTTATAGGGTATATAGCATTATTTTTAGTATTGATATTTGTGATTGGATATATTTATAAATCAGAACGTCACATACCATTACAGCAAACTGGTAGAGGATTAACAAAAGATAACAAGCAAATGTCTAGATTACCTATTAAGGTAAATACAGCTGGTGTTATGCCCGTTATGTTCGCTTCTTTAATTGTTGTTATTCCATTACAAATTGCTCAATTATTACCTGTATGATCAGATTCTAGACATTGAATTGAACATAATATGAGATTTACAGATCCAATTGGATTATCACTATACACTTTAGTTATATTCTTCTTTACGATTGTAATGTCAATATTAATTTTCTCTCCAACTAAGGTTACAGAGAATTTTCAAAAAAATGGTACATTTATTCCAGGTATTAGACCGGGTGATGAAACAGAGAAATATATCACAAAAGTTTTATTAAGACTTGCTGTATTCTCTGCAATATATTTAGCGATAATTTGTTCTTCGCCTTATATTGAACAAATACTTGGTATGGATAGACAAATAACTTTTAATGGTCTATCGCTGATTATTTTGGTTACTGTTTCTATAGAGACTTTAAATCAAATTAAGACAAGAGGTAAATCAGGTAAAATTGCTAAAATCCAAAAAACAAAAAACAATAAAAATGACTCTACAGGAGGGTTACTATGATAAATAAATTTATCTTCCTTGGCCCACCAGGTGTAGGAAAAGGTACCTTAGCTTCTAAATTATCAGAAGAAAAAGGTATTAAACATATTTCTACAGGAGATATCTTCAGAGCAGAAATTAAAAATAAAACTGAACTTGGTTTAAAAGTTGTTGACATTACTTCACGGGGAGAATATGTTCCTGATGAAATTACAAATGAAATTGTAAAAAATGTGTTAACTTCAAAAGAAATCAAAGATTCAGGATTTCTACTGGATGGATATCCAAGGACAATCAATCAAGCTCAATTCTTGATTGATGAAGACTTACAACCTCAAAAAGCTATTTTATTAGAAGCTTCAACAGAGGTTATTATTGAAAGATTAAGTGGTAGAAGAGCTTGTACTAAATGTAAGCAAAATTACCACATAAAATATAAGCAACCAAAGCAAGAAAATATTTGTGACAATGATGGTGAAACATTAGTTCAAAGAGCTGATGATATGCCTGAATCGATCAAAAAACGTCTTGAAGTTTATGAAAAACAAACAAAAATTTTAATTGATTTTTATAAAAAGCAAGGAATTTTGATAAAATTTAATGCAGAAAAGAAACCAAATGAGATTTTTGAAGATATAGAAAAGGAGCTATTCTAATGATTACTATTAAATCTAAAGATGAAATAGAAAAACTTAGAAAATCAGCTGCTATCCTGGCAGAAGTTAAAAGTGAACTTAAAACTTTAGTAAGACCAGGCGCAACAGGATTAGAATTAGACAAATATGCTGAAAAGAAAATTAGAGAATTAGGAGCTACACCTTCGTTCAAAGGTTATATGGGCTTTAAACATACTTTATGTATTTCAGTTAATGAAAATTTAATCCACGGTATTCCTAATGATAAAAAGTTTAGAGATGGAGATATTGTAAAAATTGATATGGGTGCAGTGTATAAAGGCTATCACTCAGATTCAGCATTTACTATCGGATTAGGTAAAATTTCTAAACAAGATCAATTAGTTATCGACGTTGCTGAACAATCATTCTATAAAGGCTTAAATGCCATTAAACCAGGAGCACGTATAGGTGACATAGGTCACGCTATTGGTTCATTTGTTGAATCAAAAGGTTTATATGTTCCTGATGACTTCACAGGACATGGAATTGGTTCCGCATTACATGAGGAACCTTATATACCAAATTATGGTAACCCAGGAACTGGTCCATTAATAAGAGATGGGATGGTAATATGTATCGAGCCAATGATAATGCAAGATACTGAAGAGGTAGTTATTTTAAAAGATGGTTGAACTGTTCGTTCAATCTCAGGTAAAAATACTTCTCATTATGAACAAACTATCTTAATTAAAAATGGATATCCAGTTATCCTAACAGAGAAGGAGGATTAATGGCAACTAACGCTATTAAAATGGAAGGGAAAGTAACAACAGCACATTCTACAATGGAATATGACGTTCAATTAGAGAACGGAGTAATCATCAAGGCCCGTGTTTCAGGTAAAATCCGTGTACACCACATTCGCATTTTACCTGGTGATACTGTAGATGTAGAAGTTTCCCCATATGATTTAACACGCGGGAGAATTGTGTATAGACACAAATAAAACAAATAAAATTTTAAGAAAATTACAGGAGACAATTATATGAAAGTAAGAGCATCAGTAAAAAAGATGTGTAAAGACTGTAGAACTATCAAAAGACGTGGAGTGGTTAGAGTTATTTGTAAAACTCCTAAGCACAAACAAAGACAAGGTTAAGGAGAGTTAAAATATGGCACGTATATTAAACGTTGAAATACCTAACGACAAAAGAGTCGTTATCTCATTAACTTACATTCACGGAATTGGAAGCTCACTGTCAAAACAAATCTTAAAACAAACAAACATTGACGAAGATATTAGAGTTAAAGATCTAACAGATGAACAACTTAATGCTATCCGTCAAGCAGCAAATGAATTTACAACAGAAGGTGATTTACGTAGAGACGTAGCATTAAACATTAAACGTTTAATGGAAATTAAATCGTATAGAGGAGCACGTCATAGAAAAGGCTTACCTGTTAGAGGTCAAGTTACTAAGAAAAATGCACGTACAAGAAAAGGTCCAAGAAAAACAGTGGCCGGGAAGAAAGGGTAGACCATAATGGCAAGAAAAATTAAAGCAAAAAAAGCTAAAAAGAAAAACATTACAACTGGTGTAGCCCACATTCACTCTACACATAACAATACAATCATCACTTTTACAGACGAACAAGGTAATGCATTCGCTTGATCATCATCAGGTGCAATTGGTTACAAAGGTTCAAAAAAATCAACACCTTATGCAGCTCAATTAGCAGCAGCTGCTGCTGCTGATTCAGCAAAAGAACACGGACTAAAAGAAGTACGTGTTGAATTAAAAGGTACAGGTCCAGGAAAAGATTCAGCTAGAAAACAACTAGAAATTTCAGGACTAAAAGTAACTCAAATTAAAGATGTTACACCAGTTCCACATAATGGAACAAGACCACCTAAAAAAGTATTAAGAAGAAGAGGTTAATATGGAAAAATTTATGAAACTAGCTTACTCAGAAATTAAAAAACAAAAGATTTCTGAATATGAAACAGCATTTACAATTGAACCCCTTGAAAGAGGATTCGCGAATACATTAGGTAACGCAGTTAGAAGAGTACTTCTATCTTCAGTTACTGGTGTAGCTCCCTTTGCAACTAAAATTGCTGGAGTATCTCATGAATTTCAAACACTTGCTAACGTCGAAGAAGACGTTGTACAATTAATTCTTAACTTAAAAGAACTTAAATTTGTATACAACCCAGAAATAATCAAAGATGGAGAAATTTTTACAGTTTCTCTTAAAGCACCAAAAGGTGAAGTTACAGCGGCTGATTTGAGTATGCCAGCTGGAATAGAAATAGTAGATCCAACACAAAGAATTGCAACAGTTTCAAAGGCTGGAGCATTAGAACTTGAAGTATTCATTAGATCAGGTAGAGGTTTTGTTGGATTTGATAAAAATAAAGAATTTGTTAAATCAGTGGAAACACAAATTGAAACAAAATTAAATTCTGGTAAAATTATTGCTATTGATTCAGACTTCTCACCTATTAAACAGGTTTCTTATGAATTTAAAGATCTTAATTCATCAGCACCTATTATTCAAGAAGTGCTTGAACTTAAAGTTAAAACAGATGGGTCAGTAGAAACAAAAGATGCATTAGCACAGGCTGCTACAATTCTTATGTCTCATTTGGCAATAATGCAAGATATTTCAAACCTAGATGCAGAGGAAGTATTTGAAGAAGCTAAAAAAGCTGAAGAAAATTCAAAATCACTTTCACTGTCAATCTCTTCGTTAGATCTTTCAGTAAGATCATACAACTCTCTAAAGAGAGCCGGATACAATAAAGTTGCCGATCTTTCTACACTTACTTTATCAGAACTTGAAAACATCAAGAATCTTGGTAAAAAATCAGTTAATGAAATAATCGAAAAACTTGAAGTACACGGAATTACATTTAAAGAAGGAGACGAATAATGGCTAACCCAACACAGTTATACAGAAGAAATGCCGAATGAAGAAAAGGCGTTATGCGTTCATTAGTTACTGATGTTCTTGTTTACGGGAAAATCACTACTACTGAAACTAGAGCTAAAGAAGTTCGTCGTCACGTTGAAAAAATGATTACTAAAGCTAAGAAAAATACTCTTGCTTCAAGACGTCAAGCTGCAGCTTACCTAAGAAATGTTAAAACAACAGATGGTAAACAAACAGCTCTTCAACACCTTTTTGAGACTATTGGTCCTAAATATTCAGATAGAAATGGTGGATACACACGTATTATCAAACTACCTGCAAGACTTGGAGATAACTCAAAAATGGCGATTATTGAACTTGTTTAATCGTAATTAATAAAGATGAATCCTTCGGGGTTTATTTTTTTTATTCTTTTTCTAATAAAAATAGATACATAAGTATATGAAGATAAAAAAACAAGATGACATAAAAGATTGCGGATTAACAATTTTACAGGCTTTTCACGCTCATTTTTACAATAGGTGAATCAATATTAATGAAATGAAGCAAAAAGCTCTATATGGTACAAAAGGAATTAATGTTGAAGGAATTTGTAGCATTGGAAAAGCGTTTGGTATGAAATTAACTCCAATGAAGGGGGATTTTGATTCATTTAAAGGTTTGAAAATAAAAAATCCTATAATTGCATTAATTGGCAATACAGAAAATAATCATTATGTAATTGTAAATAGAATTACAAAAAGGTCCGTTCATATAAGCGATCCATTAACTGGTCAAGAAGAAGTATTGAATCTTGAAAAGTTTGGTATTAGATTTTTGGGAGTGATAATATATGTTGAAAAATCACAATATATCCATAAAAGAATAAAAATTAGATCATTGTATGAGTATGTATTTCAATTCAAAAGATTAATTCCCTTTGTTTTTATTTCATCAATAATATCCGTGATTATAATGTTTTCTTCTTCATGATTTATGAAGATAATAATGGACCAAATAATACCTGGTGCACTTTCTAATACTCTTGAAACTTTATTTGCTGGATTTATATCCTTATCAATTCTAGGTATAATAAATAGAATTTTTAGGAATTATATTATTTATAAGATTTCACTACAAATTTCAATTGAGATCACGGAAAAATTCAATAAAAAATTAATGGAAACGCCTTACTTATCAATTTCAAAATTATCAAAATCTGATATTATACGTAGAGCTTCATTTATTGAAACCTTATCATTATTTTTGTCATCAGCAATTTTCTCAATTTTCTCAGAAATAATTACATGTATAGTTGCATCTTTTGTGTTGATTTGAATAGATGAAAAGTTATTTTATATAGCAATCATCACTTCATTTCTATTGGTTTTCACTACCATAATAACTCAAAAAATTCTTAACAAAAAATATAGTTCATATATTAAAACTCAAATAAAACAAGCGAGTTGCAACTTGGATGTTTTGGATTCTTTAAAGAGGGCAAGACAAACTGATACTAAAGACTTATTTTTAATGAGACAAACAAAAACTTTATATAATTTTAAAAAACAGGACAAAGCTATATGAAATATAAATAATTTGCATTCTTTTGCTCAAAGTATAATAAGAGTTATATCTCCAATGATAGTTATTTTCTTAGCAACTAATGCAGTTATTTCTCATGAATTATCTTTAGGGTCGTTGATATTATTTATATCTATGTTTTCATTTTTTATTGAACCAACATTATCTTTAACAAGTGTATTTATAAAATACCCATTAGTTAAAAAAGAAATGGATATGTTATCTTTTGTTTTGGAAATACCAAATGAAAAACTAAATCCTAAAGGTGCAAAATTAGAAATTTTGAAAAATATAGAACTGAAAAATGTAATCTTTTATTACGAAGAGGGTAAAGATATAATAAATACAAAAAATTATAAAATAGACAATCACTTAAGAATTAGAGGGAAAAATGGCTCGGGTAAAAGCACATTATTTGATTTGCTTTCTACAACAATCCATGTAAAAGGTATTTTTCTAAATGGAATTGAAACAAAATATTATGATTTAAGGCAAGTGAGAGATGAAACCTTTGTAACTAGCCCTAATTCTTATATATTAAAAACTAATGTATTGGAATATGCTACTGAAAACAACTTGAAAAGACAAGAAGTATTCATCAAAAATTTTAAAAATTATAAGTTAGATAAAATGTTTTTACGTATGGGTTTAGAACTTGATCAATCTATCCTTGGGAACGCAGAGAACATATCTTCTGGACAAAGACAAATGGTGCAACTATTACCCCTTTTTAGTAAAAAATTCAAATTAATTCTATTGGATGAAGCTTTTGAAAATCTTGATGATAAGATTTCTACAAAATTAATGGAAGGTATTAAGCAATATCAAAATAAAGCAATATTTATTGAAATTTCACATTCTGGTAAGTATATTCAAAAAAGTAAGGAGGTTTCAATTGAAAAATTTAAGTAAAATTCCAAAATACGTTTCTTTTCTTTTTGTTTCTATAGGTTGTATAGTTATTTTAACTATATTTTCAATAGGTAACATGAATATTGAAGAATACATCACTACAACTGTCATTATTTCCAAGAATGGGGTTAATAAACTCTTAGTAAATGCATCAGATATGATGGAAATCAAAGGTATGAAAAAATTACGTTTAAGAGTAAGAAGTAGTTTCTATGATGTTACTGTTCAATCGGTTGAAAATAAAGAAAATGGCAAGGTGGAAATCACCTTAACCGAGGAGAATTCAAATTTTATTACTAGTAGCACCTTAGAGGCTAGAATTATTTATTCTTCTATTTCAGTTTGACAAAAAATCATCAGTCGATAGTGTTATAATTTTTTGGATGAATAAAATATTAATAACTAACAAAACTAAATATAAATTCAAGCATAAAAAATTATTTAAAAAAATTGTTAAATATGTTGGCGAAGAATTTCAAACTGATTCTACAATAGAAGTTAGTTTGATTATTGTTGATAATTTAATGATTAAAGAATTAAATAAAAAATATAGAGAAAAAGATTATGCTACCGATGTTCTTTCTTTCCCTCAAGGGGCAATTGAATTAAGAAAACAAATTGGATATTATCTTATGGGAGATATTTATATTTCTTGAGAAAAAATAATTGAACAAACAAAAATGTTTGGACATTCAGAAAAGCGTGAATGGTCATATATATTTACTCACGGAATGCTACATTTATTTGGGTTAGATCATATCATTAAAGAAGAAGAAGATTATATGAATTCCATTGCTTATAAAATAATGGAAAAGATTAAAGTTGGAAGACAATAATGAAAAAATTCTTAAGAAGAGCACAACAAAAATTCTTGTATGCCATAATAGGTTTGTGAATTACTGTTAAAGAAGAAAAGTCATTGGTTACGCACATATTAATTACGTGTTTAGTTGTAGGTCTTGGTATTTGAGTTAAACTCTCGCTTACACATTGAGCTATTTTGGTAGTTGTTATTGCTTTGGTAATGGGTTTTGAAGTTCTCAATACCGCCATTGAAGCATTGGTTGATATGATTTCATTTGAATACAATTTAAAGGTTAAGAAAGTAAAAGATATTGCAGCTGGAGCAACTTTCTTGATGGCAATCGCGGCTATAATAGTTGGGTTAATAATATTTGTTCCAGAGATAAAGGATTTGATACATGGCATTAGATAAACTGATTGAATTACAAAAAAAATCTTATGTACCGTATTCTGGTTTTAGAGTAGCGGCTATTTTGATAGATTCAAATAATAAAGAATGAAAAGGTGTTAATGTTGAAAACGCAGCATACTCACCAACAAATTGCGCAGAAAGAAGTGCGTTATTTTCAGCTATTTCAAATGGAGTAAAAGTTAATTCATTTAAAGAAATACACATAATTGGTGGAGTTGAAGATAAAATTGTTTCCCCTTGTGGTGTTTGTAGGCAAGTTATTGTTGAACTTATGCCTTTGGATGCAAAGGTTATTCAATACTCTGCAAACGGAGCAATAAGAATTAATAAAGTCGAGGAATTATTGCCTTACGGCTTCACAAAAGGAGATTTAAAATAATGAAAACAGGATTTGTTACAATACTAGGAAGACCCAACGTTGGTAAGTCTACTTTGCTTAATGCAATTATGGAATATAAAGTTTCAATAACTTCTGATAAACCTCAAACAACCAGAGATCAAATTAGAGGTATATACAACGATGAAGATTCTCAAATTGTTTTTATTGATACACCAGGAATTCACAAACCAAAGCAAAAACTTGGTGAATCATTAAATAATGCTTCATATAAAGCTTTGGAAGATGTTGATATCGTATTATTTTTACAACCAGCGGATGAAAAAATAGGTCCTGGAGATAGATTAATATTAGATAAAATTAAAAATTACAAAAATAAAATAGCTATAATTACTAAAGTTGATATTGAAAGCGATCCAATATTGTTAAAGGAAAAAGCTGAGGAACTTAAAACATGTGGTTTTGATTTAGTTCTTGGTACTGCACCAGAATTTAAAGGTACTATTAACAGTCTTATAAAAGAGCTTAAAGATAGATTACCAGAGGGTGCTAAATATTATGAAGAAGATCAATTAACTGATAAATCAATGAGATTTATTGCTAAAGAGATAATTAGAGAATCAGCAATTAAGTATTTACAAGATGAACTTCCACATTCCTTAGGTGTTGAAATAATGGAATTTAAAGAGGGTGAGGAAAAAGATGAAATACAAGCACGTATTTATTGTGAAAGACCTTCTCAAAAAGGTATTATTGTTGGACATCAAGGTAAAATGATTAAAAAAATTGGTACAACTGCAAGGAAAAGAATTTCATATGCTTTCGATAAAAGAATTCACTTAGAACTTAAAGTTAAAGTTAATAAAAATTGAACTGAAGATGAAATTAAAATTAAGCAAATGGGATATTAATAAAACCTCTTATTATTATTTATGGGGTTTTTTATTTTGCAGTATTATTAATTCATAATATAACTAATTGGTTATATAATAAAAAATAAGTGTATAATAAATATGGGAGGTTATTATGAAAACAACAAAAATTTACGCTAACTTGCATTGTGCATCATGTGAAATCAAAGTTCAAAATGCAGTAAAAAATATTGCGGAAGATACAAAAGTTAATTCTGCTTCTGGTCTTATAAAAATTAAATATGATGAAAATAAAACAAATGAAAAAGAATTGAAGAGTAAAATTACTGATTTAGGTTATGAAATTACTGAATAAAAATAAGCAAATACTTAAAATGATATTATGTGTAGTTATTTTTATAACTCAAATATACTTTATTATTTTGAATATTAAGAAGCCAAGTGGTCCATTGAGCTATACTTGGCATCCGGCTATATGAATAACTGTTGCTTTATTAACATTCTTAGTTTTTGGCATGCATTTATTTCCAGTGTATAAAAATATGTTTAAAAAAATATTTGATATGAATACATTGCTAGGTATCGCCGCGCATACATTATTTATTTATTCATTTGTTAATTCGATGATTCATATAAAAGAACCAATGTATTCTTATGATGTTTTTTGAGAAGATACAATTTTATTAGTCATATTCTCTTATATAGGTAATGAATTATCAGCAAGGCTTAAAAGTTCATCAATAGATGGCTACAAGCAATTATTAAAATTAAAATCAAAGACCGCAATTATTATTAGAAATCAAAAAGAAGAAGATATTCCTATTAATGAAGTTAAAATAGGTGATATTTTAGTTGTGAAAAAAGGTATGAATATACCAATTGACGGTAAGTTATTATCTGAAACAGCAACAATTGATAAATCATTAATAACTGGGGAATCTAAGGACGAAATTTTAGCTAAAAATGATGATATACTTTCTGGTACTACAAACATAGGCAATAAAATAACTATGGAAGTAACTAAATTAATTGATGACTCATTCGTTTATGTCCTTATAGATAAAGCTGATGATTTGTCACTTTCAAAGCCTAAAATACAAATTTTAGTTACAAAAGTATTGAGATATTTTATACCAACCGTACTTATATTATCAATCACTACATTTATTATTTGAATTATACTTGGGTATGGATTTGACATTCAATTCTCATGATTCAAAGGTGCAAATCAACTAGATAATGCTATTCTAGCAGCTGTTACAGTATTAGCAATTGCTTGTCCATGTGCATTTGGTGTAGCTACTCCTTTAATAGTAACTATTTCAGCATCATCAGCTAACAAAAATTCTTTATTGTTTAATGATCCTGATTCATTTGAAAAAATTAAAGATGTCAAAGTTGTTGCATTTGATAAAACTGGAACACTTACAACTGGTGAAATGAAAATTGTTAATAATACATTGAGTGATTCAGAACAAAAATGTGTTAGTGCAATTGAGAGTTACTCCATCCATCCAATTGCTAAAATAATATACAATAGTAATCCTTCACAAATGAAAGTTGAAAATGTTGAGGAAGTAATTGGTAAAGGTATTAAGGGCGAGATTAATGGTTCTAAATACACAATTCTTAAATCAAATACTAAACCTACTTTTGAAGGTGCTACACATATTGAGGTTAAAAAAGATGGAGAATTAATTGGTTTCATAGAAGTTATGGATGAAATCAAGAGAAATGCATTGGAAACAATTGAATTTCTTAGAAAAATGAAAATTAAAACTATAATGATTACTGGTGATTCTGAAGCTGCGACTTTAAGAGTTAATAAGCATTTAAAATTAGATAATGTTTATTATAACCAAACTCCAGATGATAAGTTTGAATTAATTAAAAATTTAAAAAAGGATATGGATTTAAAAGAAAAGGAACAAATATTATATATTGGAGACGGTGTTAATGATTTACTAGCTATTAAAGAAGCGGATATTTCAATGGCATTTTCATCTGGAAGTGATGTTGCAAATTCATTTTCTGATATATCAATTTTAAATGATAATATATTCTCGATTGTTAATGCGTTTAAGTTATCGCAACAAACACAAAAACATATTACTCTATCATTAGCATGAGCACTAATTTTCAATATAGTTGCATTACCAATAGCATTTGTTATGTTAATTCAACCTTGGGTTGCAGCAATATTGATGTTATGTTCTGACGTTGCAGTTATTCTAAATGCTATTTACTTTAAATGAAAAATGAAAAAATATTTTAAGAAGAATTCCAAAAATTAATCTTAATATAAAATAACAATAAAAGTACTCTTTTCAAGGGTATTTTTATTGTTATTTTGTTTTTTCTATAAAAAAAGAACATTAGTAAGAATGTTCTTTTAAGTCATCATAAATTATGAATGTTTAATTATTATTTTAGGTTGAAAAGATAATATTTTAATATCTTTTGTCATTTCTCTTAAATAATTTGCAATATGATCAATGAAAACTTTTTCAATCACATGTGAAACTTCCATTACTTTCAAACCTTCTTCATCAATAGTTATTCAGTCAGATCATTTAATATCTGATGTAACTAGTAAATCTATTTTATTATTAGCAAAAGCTAATTGAATATCTTCACAAGAACCGGAACCAGGCAATAGTGCAAATTTTTTAATTTTAGTACGTTTCTTTTCAATGTTTGAAAGTGTAGCGTTTAAATCAAAAGTTTCTTTAAAGTGCTGCATTAGTTGCCCAAGAGTCTTATTTCAGTTAAAGATAAGGCCATGATCCAACCCTTTAATTGGTTTAGAATAATTTTCTAATCCTAACTTTCTTGACATTGCCAATGGCATTCCTTTTCACTCCTTATCAAATGAAGTATGCATTGAATAAATAGAGACACCTGAATTAATAAGTCTTTCATGAATTTTTTTCTTTCAAGGTTGCTTTGGATGTTTTTCAAAATCACTATCATTAAAAAGAAATGGATGAAAAGTCACTATTAAATCTACTTTATTTTTAATTGCGTAATCAATCGAATATTTTGTTACATCAAGGACCACTAGAACATTTTTAACTACTTTTCTTGGGCTACCAATTTGGATACCTACTTTGTCCCAATCTTCAGCAAGATTTAAAGGGAATAGCTCTTTTAGAATATTAGTTAAACTTTTAACTGTATATTTTTTAAGCATCAATGAAATCTTTTAATTTCCTTCTTTTTTGAGGGTGTCTTAGCCTTCTAAGTACTTTAGATTCTATTTGTCTAATTCTCTCTCTAGTAACATCGAATTTTTCACCGATTTCATCTAAAGTATGAGCTCTCATTCTTTCACCATTTTCATTTTCACCAATTCCATAACGCATTTTTATAACTTCTCTTTCTCTTTCTTCCAAGTACGTATCTAGGATTTGAAGGAGAACCTTACGTAATTCTTCATTGGCAGCATAATCAACTGGTGATGTTGCAGAATCATCTTCAACAAAATCAGAAAATGATGAATCATCTTCCTTACCAATAGGCTTATCTAATGAAATTGGATCTATATTAATTTTTCTAATATATTGAACTTTTTCAGCCGAAAAACCATTTCCATACTCATTTGCCAATTCTTCATCGGTTGGTTTACGACCAAGTTCTTGGTGCAACTCTCTTTCAATTTTAATAATTTTATTTATTGTTTCAACCATATGAACAGGTACACGAATAGTTCTTGCTTGGTCAGCTACAGCACGTGTAATTGCTTGTCTAACTCATCATGTTGCATATGTTGAAAATTTGAAACCACGTTCTCATTCATATTTAGATACAGCTTTTAATAGTCCTGCATTACCTTCGGAAATAAGATCTATAAATGAAAGACCTCTATTTTTATATTTTTTAGCATTGTTAACAACTAGACGAAGATTTCTACGAATAAGTATTTCTCTAGCTCTTTTATCACCTTTGTCAATTCTTTTTGCAAGAGCAATTTCTTCTTCATGCTTAAGAAGCTTACCGTATTTACCAATTCAACGCATATATCATTTAACAATATCATCAGTTTCTGTTAGTTTATTTGAAAGATGTTTATCATCAATGACAGTTGCACTAGCTACATTTTTTAATGAAATTTCTTGTGTTTCATCAAAAGATTGTAATGAAATTGTTTCTTCTTTTCTTCTTCCGCCTAAATCATTTTCATCAATATCATCAAAATCATGCTCATCAACATCAGTACCAATAATTTTATTGCTCATTAATGTTTCAAGAAGTTCATCTGCTCCTTCTTCAGAAACAAATAATTTCTTTTTATTTAAAATATTAAATACTTCATCTTGCGAAAGTAAAACCTTTGTCTTACTTTTCTTGTTCCTTTTTACTAATTCTTTTTTTAGTAAATTTACAATTGATTCATATGAATTTTTTTCTACTACTTTTGCCATTTATTTCTCTCTTTCTTTTTGTAACTTTATCATTGATTCAAGAAGTTTTATTTTTTCTTGCTCGCTCAATGTTTTATTATCAATTTTATTTTGTATTTTTTTAAGAGCTTTGGGTCTAGCTGCTCTATTTATCCTATCAATCATATCATTAAATTCATTTTCGCTTGGTATATCATTAGGATTTTTGATATATCCTTTAATTCCATAAATTCTATTAAGCATTTCAGGACTTACTTGTTTTGCCTTGCCTTGCTTAGCTTCAATTAAATACTGAAGTATCAATGAAAGCATTGGATCTGAGAAATTTATTTGCCTTTGGGAGGCTAAATTAATCAAAACAGGTTTTTGTATCATTGCTGATAGTAACTTGTAAGATCATTTATTTTCATCTAATTGTTTTTCGTCTTTTACCGCTTGACTTGGAACATCAATAATTACAAATTCTTCCTTTTTCGGTTTTGGGGGTACATAAGGTTTATACTCTTCATTTCTAATATTTTTAACTGGATTTTTGATTTCTAATTTTGAAAGTATTGTCTCCTTAGAAACACCTAAATTAGTTATCATTTTTTGAATGTAAAAATCTCTATAAGTATCTTTTATATTTTTTAAATATTTTGAGAATGATTTTACAAAACCATCAACTTTTTCTGGTGAGTCAACACCGAACTTTTCTATGTGCATTCTAAAAATAAATTCAAGCGCATGTTCTCTTTCTTGTGTTAATTTTTGTAATTCAATTGCTCCATATTCCCTTAAGTACTCATCAGGATCTAATCCGGTTTTATTTTTAATAACAAATATATCTTGATTAACTTCTAATAGTCTTGAAATGGATTTTATTGTTGCTGATATACCTGCTCCATCAGAATCAAGCATTAAAACAATGGTAGAATTTTTTAAGAATTTTGTATGTTGTTCAGTTAATGCTGTACCCATGATTGCTATTGAATTATAAATGTTTGCTTTATCTAAAGCGATAACATCCATAAACCCTTCAGTTATAATAACTTCTTTATTTCTTCTAATCATTGTCTCTGCAATTGAATAATTATATAATATTTTAGATTTATTGAATAGACCTACATCTGAAGAATTAATATATTTTGCTTTTTGATTTGCATCTAGTGTTCTTGCTGAGAAACCAACTATTTGACCAAAATTATTTTTAATTCCAAAAATAATTCTATTTCTAAAAAAATCATTCATAGAATCATTTGCTAAGGAAGCATTTATTATTATTGAGTCATCATATCCCTTACTTCTTAGGAAATGAATAAGACCTTTATTAGGAGCATAACCAATTGAAAACTTATCTAATTCATGTTGAGTTAAACCACGTTTCTCCAAATATGCTAATGCCTCTTCTCCTTCTTCAGTTGTTGATAAAGAATATTGAAAAAAGTTCATAGCTTCTTTTAGTACTTCAAGTATTTTTTGTTCTTTTTCACTATACTCTTTTTTCCTGCTATTTTTTATGTTGAAAGGTATACCTAACTTATCAGCTATTTTTTTGGTTGCATCAACATATGATATTTTTTCAAATTCTGCAACAAAATTAATAGCGTTACCACCGACATTACAAACAAAGCATTTAAACATTTGCTTCTCTTGCGATACAGACATTGATGGTGACGTGTCCTCGTGAAAAGGGCATATACCTCAATAGTTCCGTCCTTTTTTTATTAAATCTACATAATCAGAAACTTCAGAAACAATATCTGTTGCATTCTTAATTTGTTCGAAAATATTATTTTTATTTTGCATTAGCACCTCGCAAGTAGTATAATAATTGTACCACTTTTATGTAATAAACATAAAAAAAACTAACCATTTGAAGGTTTATATTAGGATAAAAATTTAAGACACAACTCGGAAAGGGTGGTGTCTTTTATGAAACATTATAAATTTAAAGATAAATTGTGGGCATTAAAACAATTGG
>NZ_PSZO01000110.1 GCF_004335975.1 Mycoplasma marinum | reverse complement strand
TATTTTGGTAAAAAGCTAACAGCTAAGGAAATCATGGATAAATATGAAGAAAGTGAAGAGTCAAGAGAAATAGTAGATTTAATTGTTAAAAATAATGCAATTAATATTTTTAATATTTTCTATACGCTTGATATAGATTTATTTATTATTTCTGGAGGAGTTACTAAATCAGAATGATTTGTTGAAATGATAAAAAATAAGGTGCAAGATTTTTCTAATGAAAAGGGTTCTGGTGCAATAATTAACATTAAGGTATCAGAGGCAAAACAAAATAGTGGGATTTTAGGTGCTCTAAAATTTATTAAAACAAATATATAATGGTTAGTTTATATCCGTTTATTATATCGCTTAAAATATGGAGGGTGCATTATGACTGATAAAGAAAAAATAGGTAAATTATCTCAAAATATATACGGATGGAAAATTGTCGAAAAAAATAAGTTTACAAAAGTACTAGAAAATGAAATTAATAAATATGGAAAAGTTGGTTATATTTATGGAATTTTAAGATCTGACCCATGGTCCGGTATTAATTATAAAAATGGAGTTGTTGGTAGAAAGGCAGCAAAAATTTTGAATAAAATTCAAAAAAACATTATCAATTTAACTGGTGAGCCATCTATTTTTGTTGAAGAAGCACCTCATGGACATCA
>NZ_PSZO01000109.1 GCF_004335975.1 Mycoplasma marinum | reverse complement strand
GATGTTACTTTCTAAGAAGAGTATTGATGAAATTGGTTCTTCTACTAAAGGTGAAGTAAATGGTATTAGATATTCAGTTACTAAACAATTTGTTTTAGGCGGAAGAATTTATGGGAATATGAAAGTTCAATTTGATAAATATGGTGGATGATTTGAAGTATTAAAAATGGTTCAAAAATAGACATCAACAAACATAAAAGAAAATTTTACATCCTAAATAAATTGGGGAAAAATAATCCTATACTTCTTTATTTCTTGGAGTGTAGAATTATTTTTTATCGGTTTAATTATGGTTGTTTTTTTGTTCTAAAAGTTTGTTCTTTTAAAATGTTTACTCGTAAAAGATTTTTAACCCAAGTTAATAACAAAAGATGGGTAATAATTTTGTAGGCACCACAAAATTAACTGCAAACTTCATTAAATTGCACAAATTGTTATGCTATTTATATATTTAACTGTGCTCTTGACCTTTTGATTCATTACACGCCTTCGGCAAGGTAATATTAGCGTGAGCGGTGGCAAGCACCTTTGTGTTTGCTTGCTTCTCATATAAAAGCAAAGCGCCAAGTTGATTTACAAGTTATATGTCATGGCTTAACAAACAAATTAACTATAAATAGATAATATTGAAAATAGACTAATCTCAGTTGGAAATG
>NZ_PSZO01000108.1 GCF_004335975.1 Mycoplasma marinum | reverse complement strand
AGAATGAAAACTCAAAAAAGTATCAAAAGAACAAGATGTTAAATTGATAATAACTTTATTTGAGGAGGAAATATTCTTTAAAATACTTGTTACTAATAAATGCAAAAATTTAAGGTTAAGAGCATTGATTTCTTTAGGGAGACATATTAATAAATGAGAACATGATATGCAATATTATATGATTGAAAAAGAAAATTATGAAATAGACATTGATAGATGGGATGAAATAGATGAAAATGGTGATAAATGATTAGAATTCCCAACAAAATTGGCGCCACACCAAAAAATTATTAGATCAAAAGAGGCTGAAATGGCATTGATTACACGCGGCACAAAAGAGCATGAAATTACAAATTATAATAACAAGTCACAAATTGCATTGACTCTTTATCGTGCTTTAGATACTCTTGGAAGAGCCAATATGAATCATAGACCAGGAAGACCTTCCGGAAGACCTTCTAATACACCGGATGCACAACTACAAGGAGTTGAGTTGACATTTGAATTTTGTTTAAAAACAAATAATATATCTAATGAAATACTTTATAAGGATTCACATTTCTTTAATAATAAACCTTACTATGTAAAAGATGCGTGAGACCTTAAAAATCCATTAGATCACTTTAAATTTGATGTTAGCTTTTATAAAGAGAGAGATGGAAAAATT
>NZ_PSZO01000107.1 GCF_004335975.1 Mycoplasma marinum | reverse complement strand
CAAAGTAGATAAAACAAAACATAGTAACGGGAATACACCAACTATTGGTAGTTCAGGAATAATTATTAATATTTCTAAAACTTCTTTTGGTAAAAAGATACTTAGTCAATATCATTATGAATATAATGAAGCAATGGGTGTTTCTTTACCAACTGAACTTTCTGGAAATCATTTAAGTGCTGCTGCAGGTCCGCAACTTGTAGAGCTTTTAAAAAAACTTGAAAAAACGGATGGTATTAAAGTTATTAACATTTCAGAGAATGGTAGAAAATATATTTCTAACAATAAAAATTTTTATTATAATAAAACCGATGCAGATACACGAACTAATTCTGCAATTATTAAAGAAACACCTTCTAATTCAACAGACGGTACATATATTTCAGAAGAACTTTGAATTGAATTGTTTGGTAAGTAATAAAAGTTAATTTATTGTGGTTGGTTAAAATGGAATCTCTTATTTTTCTTATATCAAATATCTAAATTTCAAAAGGAGAAAAAAATGAAAATTAAAAAAATTACAATGGGTTCACTTGCAGCCCTTGCAACAATAGCAATTCCAGTTGCTACAGTTGCTTCATGTGGAAATGAAGAATACAAGACAGTTACTTTAACATGATATGTATACAATGCAAAAAAAATATGGCTTTAGTCCTTTAACTTCAATTGAAACAAAAACAAACCTTCAACAAAAACAAGAAAAGGTTCTTAATCATAAATTTGTTGATTCTTTAATTGAAGAAATAAATATGGTTAATTTAACTAAAGAACATAAAGTAGTTGTTATTGATTTAAATGCTCTTGATATTAATTTAGATAAATTTGGAGATTACTTTTGAGAAGAGATGAAAAAAATTAAAGTAGATAAAACAAAACGCGATGATGCAGATAAACCAACTATTGGTAGTTCGGGGATAATGAATTAATATTTCTAAAACTTCTTTTGGTAAAAAGTTGCTTAGTCAATATCATTATGAAAATGATAAAGCAATGGGTGTATCTTTACCGATGGAACTTTCTGGAGTTAAATTAAATATTTTGGCAGGTTCTCAACTTGTAGAAATTTTAAAAAAACTTGAAAAAATAGACAGCATTAAAATTATTAATATTTCAGAGAATGGTAGAAAATATATATCCAATAATAATTTTTTCCGCTATGTAAGTATATCCAAAAAAGAAGCCACTAACCCTACCATTGCTAAATTTACATCCAATTACTCAACACAAGGTACATATATTTCAGATGAACTTTGAATTGAATTATTTGGTAAATAATAAAAGTTAATTTATTATGGTTGGTTAAAATGGAATCTCTTATTTTTCTTAAATCAAATATCTAAATTTAAAAAGGAGAAAAAATGAAAATTAAAAAAATTACAATGGGTTCACTTACAACCCTTGCAACAATAGCAATTCCAGTTGCCACA
>NZ_PSZO01000106.1 GCF_004335975.1 Mycoplasma marinum | reverse complement strand
AGTTTACTCTAGTTTGAAATATTAAGATTAGAGATGAAATTGATTTTCACTCATTACTCTTGCCTACCTTAATTAGAATTGGAGGATTGGTGTTGGTGAATACCGATGAATTAATTTTAGGTGGCACATCATATTCTATGGGTGTTGATAAGTCATTATTATTAATTTCAGTTTATTCATCATATCTAGTATTTTTTAATTTGATTAACTCTGTTTTAAATAATATTTTTGGATCTTTAATATTTTCAATTGGTTCTGATACAGGTGGTGATTTTTCTTTAATAAAATCTGAAAAAATTAAAAAGGCACTTGTATCATCCTTCGTAATTACTTTTGGCACTTTTGCATTGATTGCTTTAACTTCACCATATGTTGTAAATTTTGTTTTTAATGCTAATAATAAAGATGAATACTTTTCAAAAATAACTGCATTACTTTTCGGTTTTATGGGAATTTTATATGCTGTTAAAATGACACCTATAACAATTTATAAAATTCAAGGTCAATGAAAAAAATATGCGTTTTTAGTTATTTTTGAGGTTGTAATAAATATTGTTTTAAGTTTAATATTGGTTAAATATTTAGACATGAATGGTTTATTAATTGCTACCATTATTGCACAAACTATAACGGTACCTGTTTATTTTGTTGAATATTATAAATTATCAAGACAAGTGAAAAAGACA
>NZ_PSZO01000105.1 GCF_004335975.1 Mycoplasma marinum | reverse complement strand
CCAAGTGGCAAATTTTACTAAAGGGGTTTATATACATAAAGGCAAAGGTATATATGGGGTCATAAAATACAAATAATTATTGCAAAAGGTATTTTAGTTGAGTTATGAACTTTAGAAAGAACTTATTGAAAGAAACTATAATCCAACCGAAGATAATATTGTTGCTATTGATCTTTCATATATTTATGCAAACCTCCAAAGCAACTACATTCACCTCTCCATTGCAATAAGTCACAAAACTAATTGAATCTTGGAAAATTTTGAAAGATAGAGACACTAAATTAGCATTTGACACGTTAAAGAAGTTAAAAAGAGTAGATTTCATTATTTACAGTAATTGTGGTTTTAGATATTCTACGTATTCAATTCAAAAATGATTGTAAAGTGTAAAAGGGAAAACTTCAATGAGTAGAGTTGACAATTCTTTGGATAATTGGAAAATATCTAATCTTTGGATAATTGGAAAATATCTAATACAAAAAGAATACAAAAAAAGATTGCATTTAAAAGTGCCGTCTCTTGCCAGCACTTACACAATCTAAAGTGTGAAATTTATGTGTCCCACTTTATTAATGTGAGGTTTTTTAAATACTCTCCCATATGTATAGCAAAAATAGTTTACCAATAAAACTATTTTTGCTATAATTATCATATGAAATTAGGGATAATAATAGACTCTTCATCAGGGTTAACAC
>NZ_PSZO01000104.1 GCF_004335975.1 Mycoplasma marinum | reverse complement strand
TCAATCCTTCCATAAGTTAAACTCATTAAACACAAGAATAAAAAGTCTTTTTTCTTTCAACGGGAAGTGAGTAAAAATGATAATAAATATAATTTCACCAACGCCATCAATATTAGGAATAGTTTTAGGGGTTCTATAAGTATTTTCTTTATATTAAAATAGCTAACCATTATTAAAAAAATAAACTCAGAAAGAGATTAAGATATATTCAAAAATATAGGCTCGATTGTTTGAATGAAGTCGATAATGTTAGAACTATTTTATCATTGAGGTTACTGCAGAAGGGGAGTGCAGTGCATATAGATTCATCATCCCTTTTATAACTTTAAGCGAAGGCACAATAAACAAAGATCTCTATATTTGGATTTCAATAGATTGAAATGACTTCGAAGACATTGGTGAATCTGTTTTACAAGATATTAAATTAATAAGTAAGGGCGACTCACACATAACAAAAGAATTTCAAAGGGGTTTTTATTGATATTGAAAATGAATAATTTACTAAACAAAATTAAGCCTTTTATGTTTAAATCTAACTTTTGTAAATTAGAGTGAATAAATTATTTGCATTTCCTGTAGGATGCAGTTTCAATATTTAAACACAAGATTAGAAGGATAATATTTGCTAATTAGGACTTTCTTTTTCAACTAAGATTAAGCATTTAAAAAAGAGCCAAAAGGCTCAAATTAATTATGATAAATA
>NZ_PSZO01000103.1 GCF_004335975.1 Mycoplasma marinum | reverse complement strand
ATCTTGTCCTGTACCTACTGTAACATTAACAGAAGCTGGTAGATCTCATTTTGAGGCGATGTCTGTTGATGAATGTGGTTTTGAAGCATTGATTGCTTTGTTAACCATGTCATCTGTAACTTTGGCAATATCTTTATTAGCTTTTTCTTTTAATAATCTTGCGGCTTTTTGTGAAGCATTTTCAAATCCATTTAATGTACCAGTAACTGAACCAATTTTTGTAGTTCCAGTTGCTGAAGTAACACCTGTTCATGAAATGATACCTGTAGCATCATCGTTACCAGTTTTTGTTAATGCAACAATAACTATAGTTTGATCACCATTTACACTTACAACAACATCAACTGAAGCTGGTAGAGTTCATGTTGAGGCGATGTCTGTTGATGAATGTGGTTTTTTAGTATTAATCGCATCATTAACCATGTCAGCTGTAACTTTACCAATGGCTTTATCAGCTTTTTCTTTTAATAATCTTGCGGCTTTTTGTGAAGCAACTTCAAATCCATTCATTGAACCTGTAACCGAACCATTGTTTGTAGTTCCAGTTGCTGAAGTAACACCTGTTCATGAAATGATACCTGTAGCATCATCACTGTTTGTTTATCTTGTCCTGTACCTACTGTAACATTAACAGAAGCTGGTAGATCTCATTTTGAGGCGATGTCTGTTGATGAATGTGGTTTTGAAGCATTGATTGCTTTATTAACCATAACAGCCGTTACTTGTGGAAGTGCAGCATCAGCTTTGTCTTTTAATAATCTTGCGGCTTTTTGTGCAGCGGTTTCAAATCCATTTAACTTACCAGTAACTGAACCAGGTTTTGTAGTTCCTGTTGCTGAAGTAGTTCCAGTTCATGAAACTTCACCCGTAGTGTCATTATCACTTGTTTTTGTTAAAGTAACTTTAACTGTTGTAGC
>NZ_PSZO01000102.1 GCF_004335975.1 Mycoplasma marinum | reverse complement strand
TGCCAATTATTTAATTAGATCCATTCATTTCTGATTTGTATACTCATAACTTAAAAAATCATTATAGAATTCCCTAATTTGATTAGAGAATTTTTCATAATTATTTTTAATTTCATCTATTTTTTTAGGCAATTCGCTTATGTCATCATATAAAAATCATTCAATATTACCTTTAACTAAAATATCAATTGATCTTGAAGCTCCTCTCCTTATAAAAATCGGAACACCACATCTTGCCGCTTCAATAAATACTATTGGAAACCCTTCACCGTCAGTTCTAGATGTAATAACTTGGCAAACACTTTCAGCAAATGCACTAGATAAGCTTTCTGAATCATATTTTCCAAAATAATTCAAATTCTTGTGTGTTTCAACCTCTTTTATAACTCTCTCAATATCTCTTTTATCCCCAGAACCCATAATTGTATGTTCAAAACCGTGATTTATTTCTGACAATCTAATAAATTCTTCAATCTGTTTTGATCCCCCAAATTCAACTCTTGAACAATAAATTACTTTATTTCTAATTTCTTTTTTTGGAACTATAACATCTTTTTTGTGAAATGGAGTTATCGTTATCATTTTTTCCTTTGGAAAAAAACTCAATTCTCTATGATGTGGATAAACTGCAATATTATCTATTTTCTTAATTTTGCTCATAAATAACTTTTTCCTTAAAATATTAGAAGTGAAATATGATTCTATTCATTCATTAGATGAGTGAAGAATG
>NZ_PSZO01000101.1 GCF_004335975.1 Mycoplasma marinum | reverse complement strand
AAAAAATCTAATGTTTTTGAAATAGATAAAAATAAAAAGAGAATTTTTATGGATATTAAGGAAAATGAAATACACCAAATTGGTGATTTTTGATTTTTAGTAAAAACAACACCTTTTTTTGAAATAAGAAATACAAATATGTTAATTTCTAAATTTGAAGAACAAAATTTCAGCAATATAGATTCATTATTATTAGGGGATAAAAAAATAAGTGAGTTAGAAGATGTTAAACATGACAATGCAAGGGAGGATAGCACTCTTGATGAGTTTCAAAATAAAGCATTAATAAATGCAATAAACTCAAAGCACCTTTCAATAATAAAAGGCCCTCCGGGAACTGGAAAGACACATACAATTTCAAGAATCATAAAACAATATTGAAATATGGGTCAAAAAGTTATTTTTGCTTCAGCTTTACATTCATCTTTAGATTCCCTGATTTATAAAATCAATGAATCAAAAGATATGAGTGATATGAAAGTATGGAGATCATCAATGAAACCAAAATCAATCTTACCTAAAAATAATTCAACTCAATTTGAAGAATCAGATTTATTTGTAACAACCTTTTCAAGTTATATTTTTAATGCCTTACACAAAGGAGATTCTGATTTTATATTAATCATAGATGAAGCAAGTGCCAACAATCTATTCAATGTATTTTCTAAAACAGAGTTTGCTAAAAAAGTTATTATTGTTGGTGATAATTCACAATTGTACCCTATTTATAATGACGAGTATAAAC
>NZ_PSZO01000011.1 GCF_004335975.1 Mycoplasma marinum | reverse complement strand
AAGATCTATTTTGCAGTCAAATATATGCTGTTGCAATAGTTGGTGCCTTATAAGTATACATAATTATTAATAATTGGGTACAATTTTTTTAATTTTTTTTCGATACTTAAAAAATACTAATATTTATAGAAAATTTTAGCTATATATTCATCAATTATTACAAATAGTAAAATAGGTGTTTTTTTATCCCTATATATAAATAGAGAGTGAAAATGCATTATGGAAATTATGTATAAATGGGTTTCTTATAATTAATGATGTAATTCCCCTATATATAGATAGAGCATAAAAAAAGCACCTTTATTAATGCAAAACATTTTAAGGTTCGCCTTTAATTATTGAAATCATATATTGTAAAATTTACCAATTACTTTATCAACTGTTTGTATTGTACAAAATGAATCATTATCTATTTGTTTAAATACAGCAGGAAGCATTTTTGCTTCTTCAGATGAAGAAATAAATGTAAATGAATATCTTGGTTTAGACTTAATACCAGAACTTACTTCATTAATTATAAATGAACGGTTGTACATCATTTGCAAGTCTAAGAACTTGATCACTTCTTCTTTTTTAGATGTTAATAAAACGATTTTCTTTCTTTTTGTCTTAGTAAACATCTTATCAAGAGTTAAATTTGATACAAATGTAAATATTATTGATGCAAATATTGTGGCCGAAAAGTATGAATTGATAAATGGTTTGTGATTAACCGCAACATGATTCACCCCAATACCCAATGAGATAACAAATATACCTATCACTATTGCAATTAAACCAATTGATTTATTTTTCTTTGCAGAAATGTAAGTGACAATAAATTTACTTCCACCAGTTGAACCACCAGCTTTATATACAACCCCAACTCCAACACCATAAATAATGACACCTATAATTGTTGATATAAATGGAAGTACATATCTATATATAGGTTCATTTTGACCATTTGAAGAAATAATTGCATAAATATCTTCTGAAGTTTTCCCAAATGGTTTTATGTGTTCTAGCATTCCGGAGTAATCTAATAAAAATGAAACTCCAAATTGTGTAAGTATATAAGCAAGAGTTAATAGCGTGAATTTCTTACCAACCTTAAAGTATCCAAATATTGCAAGAGGAATATTTGCTCCAAAGAATAAAATATAAGAAGTAGATGGTGTTATGTCAGGTTTATAAAACTTCAATAAATAATAAAACATTTGAGTTACACCTCTTAACCCAGCTGAATAAAGACCAAATGGTTTGATAAAAATATCTAATGCAATTGTTGTAGTAAGTGCTGCTATTAATATAAAGGCAATAGTTCTTAGAGCTCCTCTAGTTGCACTCTTGACTCCAACTCTAATAAAAATATGATTAGAGTGCATTTCTTCAGTACGTTTTTTCCTTAACTTAGAAGAAACTGGTTTTTTATATTTTTCATTTAGTTTTTCTATTTTTTGATTAAGAATTATTTTTTCTTGTTTTACATCAAAATTTGGCTTAACCTTTTTATTTTTTCTATATTTTATTTTTTCAGTTTCTATTTTTGTCTCAAGCACACCTTTTCTATATAGTTCTTGATTAACCAAAGAATTATGCCTTAATGCATATTTATTATTTGCTCTTTTGGTATCGATACGTTTTTTCTTTTTAGAAATTTTTATCTCTTCTTTTGTTTTTGCTTTTGAAAGATTTACTTTATATTGAGTGTTAATTGTTTTAAGTCTTATCTTGTGTTTAACTTTAGCTTTTTTAAGTTTTTCTTTGAAAGATTCTCTACTTATTTTTCTTTCTTGTTCTTCATTCATTTTTTTCTCCTGGCATACATTTATAATTTTGGCTTTTAAAATAAAAAAATAATTTAAAACTACTCTTAAAAAATTATCTCACATTATTTAAGTAAGCTATAAAATACATAATATTTTAAATCATAGTTTGCTATCCATGTGTTTGAAATTCTTTAATAATCTCTCGTTATTTTTTTATATTAACTATTCAATATTTAATTGAAATTATTATAAAAAAAGAAACTCCTATTTAATCATCACTACTGATGATTTTTGGAAGTTTACTTTATTTTTTGCAATAACTCTTATTGAAAATTCAATTCAATCATCCTCATTGGAAATTTCTGAAAATTCAATTAAAGCTTGATTTTCTTCATAACCTAATTCTTTAAAATATTTAGCTAAAAATATACAATTGTCAAAAATAATTTTCTGATTAATTCTATTAGGGATAATGCCGTTTTTATATAGTGACTTTGTAAGAGATTTTTGTAAGTCATCATCATTAATCCCTCATGTTATTTCATTATTAATTATAGAAACTTGCGCAACAACTAATTCATCGTCATTGAAAAATAGTTTCTCAAAAACCTTTACCTTTTTAGCGCTTTCAATACCTCAACTATTTTGAATTAAGGACTTTATATATGTAATAACTTTTTCTGTTTTTTCTATTTCAAAATCAGTTGTTTTATTTCTATTAGTTTCATAAATACTACTAATTGAATTAAATAGCTTACCTTTAACGCCCATAACCTTGTAACCAATACCTTTAATTGGCATTAAGACTCCTAATGAAACAAAAGTTTTTAGTGAACTTCTTACAGTAATTCTAGAGCAATTGAATTTATTTGATAAAGAAGTTTCCGAAGGAATTATTGTTCCTTTTTTTCACTTTTCAGAACTAATTTTCAGTAAAATATATTCTTCTATTGAATGCTTTATAGTATCTTTAATCATAAGATAATTTTAACACTCTTTTTATGTTGTACTTATAATTTAACTATTTCTTTAAAGTTTAAGTCTTTTGTAGACTCAATAATTAAGTCAGCTTTTTCTCATTCACCCTTATCACCTCAAGTGATAGCAACTGTTTTAATATTTGCTTCTTTTAAACCAACCACTCCAGGCATAGCATCTTCAAATCCAATTGCTTCACTTGGTTTGATATTTATTAATTTACAAGCTTCAAGATAAATATCAGGACTTGGTTTTCCATTTTTAATCTTACTTGGATCAACTATCCCCTCAAAGAAATCAATCAATTTAATTTTCTTTAAAATTTTAGGTGCGTTTCTAGAAGAAGAGGCAATAACCATTTTTATACCCGCTTCTTTAGCTTGGATAAGGAAATCTTTAACATTGGGTAAAATGTCTTTTTCAGTCATTTCTGAATCTAACATTTCTAAGTAATTATTATTTTTAGATGTTGCCATTTCATTCATTTTTTCTTCTGAAAATTCCATCTTTTCCTCTTGCATATTTAAAATACCTATTAAAGTTTCCATTCTTGGTAAACCTTTAAGTGTTGCATTTTGTTTTTCAGTATATTCAATACCAACTTTTGCCACTTCATCTTTTCAAGCCTTATAGTGTAACTTAGCTGTTTCTGTTATTACACCATCTAAATCAAATACAAATCCCTTAATCATTTTGAACCTCGAATTCTTTTTTATTATTTATCTCAATTAATTCATTATTTACGAACAATTTAATAGTATTGTTCCCAATAGTTTCAATGGTAAATTTATTTCCATTAACTTTAACAAGTATTTCAACACCTTTATACATAATTTTGTATTCCAATTCTTCTCATTGTTTTGGTAATACTGGGTTTATGTGCAATTCACCATTTCTTCATCTTAATCCACCATAACCATAAACAGTTGTTTGCCAAATTGCAGCAATAGCACCTGCGTGAATACCTGCGTCACATGATTTCATATTTGTTCCCATGTCAATATCCAATGAATATTTATATAACTTATAAGCAGTATCCATTTTTCTTAAATCAACAGCTTGAACTGCATATGTAGTTGGCGAAAGAGAAGAGTCGTGTGTAGTAATTGGTTCATAAAATTCAAAGTTTTTCTTAATGATTTCTTTATCATATTTTTCAGGCATTAATGAAGTAAGAAGAACTACATCTGCTTGCTTAACTAATTGCGAACCTAATCTCTTATGTCCCTCTTTTGTGTTAAATAATTTTTTACCAGCATCTCCAAGTAATTGGAATGGTGTAACATCAATTCTATCTAATTTTAAGAATTGATCATTCTCAGCAATAATCCCATCGCTATTAGGAGTTTGTTGAACAAGATTATTCAATACATCTTTCATTTTTTCTAGTGGTACTTCATAAGGTATTTTTTTAGTAACCGTTTTTAGTATTTCCTTACCATCTTTTGATTCGTTTAGTTTATCAATATATTTAAAAGCCAACTCAATGTTTTTACTTGCAAATGCATTGATGTATGCATTGTTGTCAATATTACCTTTATACTCATTTGGCCCCATTACATCTTTAATCATGTATTTGCCATCTTGTTGTTTTTCTGCTCTATTAGCCCAGAAGATTGCAGTATCAATTATCATTTCATAACCCATGTCTTGCATGAATTTTTCATCACCAGTAAAATCATAGTATTGGTCAACAGCAAATGCAACATCTGCAGGAACATGAATTTCTTGTCTTCTTGAAGCTATTGGAACTTGTTTACCAGTTACAACATCAGCTTGACCTCAATACGGACAAACTTCACCATCAGTTGGTCATGCCATTTCTCATGGGAACTGTGCACCCTCAAGACCTGACTCTTCTGATCTTTCTTTTGTTTCCATTGCTTTAGCTCTTGCTCCTTCGATACCTTTATATCTATAAACCAAAAGATTTTTTGCAATTTCTGGCTGTGAGAATAGATAGTTAGGAACTATAAAGAACTCAGTATCTCAAAATGAATGACCTTGGTAACCTTCACCACTTAATCCTTTTGCACCAATAGATAAATTACTATTATTTTTAGGAACAAATGAATTCATATGTAGAACACTAAAAGCTAACGCCATTTGATCATATGATGCATCTTCTGATTTACCTTTTATTTTTACATGGAATTTTTCTTTTAAATCTGCATACTTATCAATTGATTTTGAAAGAAGAGATTCAAAACTTTCGCTTTTAAGTAAATTAAATAAATCGTTAGCTTTTACTTTTACTTTTTCGTCATCCATTTTTCTTTCTTCTTCATCAATAGATGTGTTTACTGACATAAGTTTTTCAAGTTTAAGAGATGTCTTTACATCGACGATATTCTTAATTTTAAATCCAACTTGTCTTCTTGCCATTGAAATAACATAATCATCATTTCCACCTTCTTGTTTTGTTTCTCCCAAGAAAACATTTGTAATCATGTTATGAATAATTAAGTCGTTTTTTTGATTTGTATGTTCAGCATATTGAACCGACTCTAAAGAAGTTCTTCTCTTTTGTCCTTCTTTACAATGTTGAGCACCACTGTTTGTTGTTTGCCCATTAATTCTTGGCATTATTATAACTTCTGTTGATTCTCCAGATAATTGTTCAATATTTATTCTTTGTGCATAAACGTTTTCTATATCTTGAGACACAAATCTTTCAAATGTTATTTTAAATTCTTTGTCTTCTCTTTTTATAATTAATTCTCTTGTAAGGGTAGCGTTTTTTAAACAAAGTGTTTTTGTATATTTATCACTTGATTTAATTGAAAGTAATTCCCCATCTAGATAAATTGGTGTCTGAGTTAAATCAGCCAAGTTAGCTAATTCAGATACCATTTGATCATCAGCTTGGTTAAAAATACCATTTACAAATAAATCTTCTTTATTGAATTTTTCTACTTCTTCATCAGAAGACCTTAATCCAAGGTAGCCATTTCCAAGTGACATCATTGATTCTGTCTTAGCTGTTAAATTCTTATCAAATGCAATTTGTGAAATTTGCAATTCTTTTGTATCATATTTTAAAAGTTTTTTCATTATTACCTCTTTCTTACATGCTTTTTGTCTAAAAATACTTCACGGCATGAGCGCTACAATTTTAAGAATTAAATCTCAAACATAATTGATTCATATGGTCTTAATTGACCTTTGAATGGTTTTTTATCATTTCAAGAAGAAATTATTCTTTTACCCTTGATTGATTCTAATTTTAATTTTCTATCTCTAATATTAATTAGTGTTACTATTTTCTTATTTGTCTTTTTAGAAGTCCTTACAACTTTGAATGCTCCAGAAGGAAGTAATTCTACTTTTGAAGTCCCATCAATTAATATATCTCTAAACTTTTCACTCTTTCTAATAGAGATGATTTTTTTATAGAAATTAAATATTGATTTTTCATCATTAATTTGAGATTCAACATTTATATCTCTATATCCATATCCAACTTTAATTCAAGGTTTTGCGCCATCATTAAATCCTGCGTTTTCTTTATCATTTCAAGCCATTGGAGTTCTACAATTATCCCTACCATTAATTGATAAATATTTTGTCATTTCTTCTTCAGTGTAATATCCTTGTTTTTCAACTAAATCTCTATATGCATTAAGTGCATCAACATCCTTAAATTCTGAACGGTTTTTAAATCTTGGATTTAGCATACCAATTTCTTCACCGTAGTAAATACATGGTATTCCTTTCATAACAAATAACATCATCGCAAGTGATTTTGCAGACTCTTCTCAAAATACACCTTCATTTCCTCAACGTGAAATAGCTCTTGAAGTATCGTGATTTGATAAAAAGTTTGTCATTAATTCTGGATTAACTAATTCTGATTCTTGGAATGGTTTGATTTCCTCCACAAATTTTTTGTAATTTCATTCAGGATCATAACCATTTCTACCTGTTTCTCCTCAGCCTAATCATCATCATGAAAAGTTATAATAATTCGTAGATACTTTATCTTTTCCAGTTCCATATTTAATTGCTTCTTCAAGTGTTATACCAGATGATTCTCCAAGTATAAATGCATCATCTTTATCCTTGAATGCAATTTCATTAAATTTTTGTAATTGTGGAACAGCTGTTGGGCCTCAAGAAAAATCATTTTCATTACCTTCAGGAAATACTTTGGAAATATGTTTAATAGCGTCAAGTCTAAATCCTTTTACACCATTTGAATATCAAAAATCAATAATATCAGCCATCGCTTCAATTGTATCTGGATGTTCTCAATTTAGATCTACTTGCTCTTTAGCAAATAAGTGGAAATAATACTTATTAACTGAAGGAACAAATTCTCATGCAGAACCCCCAAAGATAGACATAGCTTTTTCTTCATCTTTGCTTAGCTTATCTCTTCAAATAAAATAATTGTGTTCAATATTTTCAACTGATTCACACGCCTTTTTAAATCAAGGGTGCTCGTCTGAAACATGATTTAAGACAATATCCATAATGATATCAATTCCATGTTTTTTAGCTTCTTGTGTCATTTCTTTAAAATCTTCAAGTGTTCCAAATTGTTTTCAAACAGCTTTATAATCCTTAACGTCATATCCAGCGTCCGCAAAATTTGTTTCATATGTTGGACATAATCAGATAGCATCAATACCTAAATTAGATAGATATTCCATTTTAGATGTTATCCCTTTTATATCTCCATCACCATCATTGTTAGCATCTTTGAATGATCTTGGAAATATTTGGTAGATAACTTTATCTTTTCATTTTATTGTTTTCATTTTATTGTCTCCTTTTTCAATTACTTCTATTTAATATAATTTTCTCATTTTTTAATTACTCAATTCACTTGTAATAACAAGTAAAATAACCTCTTATATTTTGAATATGAGATTAGATTGTAGTTGATATTATAAATACAATATAAAAGACAGTCCAGAAAGGACCGTCTTTAATTTATCGTTAAAACAATAGAGTTTTATTTAATGCATCAAAAAAACTTTTAATTTCTAAATAATTCAACTTTATTATTTTATAACTTATTTTGTTGCAAGTATTGCCTTACCATCTATTAGAACTTCGTCATTTTCTATATCAATTAGAATTCTTTTGCCATTTTCTCAAGTGAATTCTAGTATATTTGTAGAAATATCAACTCACCTAATACCTTTTTGAATATCTTCTCTATATTTACTTCTAATTTTATTCAATTTTTTTATTAACTTGTATGTCTTATTATTTGTATGATCACTAAAGTCCATTGGGTATCTATTATCAGAATCATATCTTCCAACTTGATTATATTCATCACCATAATAAAAAGAAATTGAACCTGGTGCTAAAAACATAAATGAAAATATTGACCTTACAAGTGCTTTATCTCCTTTTGCAATTGAAGTTATTCTATCAACGTCATGAGAACCAACTAATGTAAATAATCCAGCTGATATATAGTTGGAGTAAAGATACTTTTGCTTAGTGAAAATAGCCTTGAAATCTTTTATTTCAATATTTTTATAAATTAGACTTTCTAGTATATTTGTTCTAAATGGATAATTCATTGAAGAATCAAACATGTCTCCATGTAAAAATGGCAATGCGTCGTATCAAACTTCACCCAAGATTGAACAATCCTTATTTATGTTTTTTACAGTGTCTCTAAAAAATCTTCAAAATGTAAATGAAGGAGCATCTGCGACATCCAATCTTCATGCATCAATACCCATTTTTGTCCAAAATTCAGTTACTTTTTTAAAGGAGTTTTTAACATCTTTATTTTCTCAATTAATCCTTGGCATAGTTGGTGTGTCACCAAAAGTTTCGTATGGTTTTGTTTTAGAAAATTTTTCTTTATCATACTCAAAAGCTGTTTTTAGATTATCAAAGTCATTAATTCAAAATCAATCTTTATATTTTGATTTTTCCTTATTTTTTAATACATCTTGTCATGGCTCGAATTCAAAACCACTATGATTAAATACTCCATCAATCATAATCTTCATACCTCTAGAATGACACTTATTAATTAGTTCTTTAAAATCTTCTAAAGTTCCAAATTGCGGATCTATTTGCATATAATCGATTGTGTCATATTTATGAGCTGATGTTGCTTTGAATATAGGGTTAATATATAAACCTTTGAATCCAAGCTCTAATATGTAATCTAATTTTTGGATTATTCCTTGAATATTACCGCCAAGAACTTCTAAGTGCTCTGGACCTTCAGTTTCAAATTTTAATTCTTTTTTAGAAGAGGCAAACCTATCTGGGAAAACTTGATATCAATCAGTTTGAGTCCATCATTTTGGCGGCATATTTAACTTACCCTCACATGAATAAGCTCATGTAAATCCAAGTGCATGCCCATCGATATTTTCGTTTCATTCTCTTATCCCTTGTTCACCAAAGAAGAATTTTTTATCATCTTTATCAACTAATTTAAAATAGTATTTAAACCTTTTATTAAAATTGTATATTGTTTTAGAATAATAATCAAAATCTCCATCAGTTTCATATTTTTCAATTAGATTTTCACCTTCTTTTTTTCAAATATTTCTGGCATTTTTTATATCTGATTCTGGCCCCCAATTAAAAGGATCACCATATATAATTTCAACACTCTTAATATCATCTTTAGCAGTTCTTAATCTAACATGAAATCCGTTGTCAGGTGTTTGATATCCGTAAGTACCATCTGAACGATGGAAAATAGCTATTTTGTTCATTTATAACCTCTTTCACTAGAATCCTCTACAATAAAATAATAACTAAAAAAACATGCAGATAATGCATGTCATAACAACTTCTAAAACGGTTTTTCTTTTTTACTTTGTTTGTAAAATTTATGTGAAATAGCATTTCTACTTATGGCATAAATATCTTCTTTTCCATAATAAATTTTGTATTCTATTAATTGCATTTTTTCACCAAAACAATCATCTTTTTCGAACTGAACAAATTTAGTTATTGAAGAAAGGATTTTACTTAAATTCATAAAATCCGTTGTTGAATCTTCAATAGAGAAATTTTGCATTCTTGTCAATGATTTAGAACATAATATTTGACTAACTATAATTTTTTTACCATCACTATACATTTCTTTTTTAAAAGTCTTCCCCTTGATTATTAAATCTCTGCTTAAAATAAAATCTTTTAATTTAATATCACCTTCAATTTCTTCAATTTCAACATTATCAATATTGTATTTAAAATGATAAGGAGTAGTTATTCCAGAAAACCACTCAGCAACGAAATATCCTTGATGTGCAATGGAATAAACTAAATCCATTTCCTTTAAGTTAGCAAATACTTTGTTGGTAATGGCTCTTGAAATACCATATTTAATTGATAGTTGAGCCTCACTTGGGAGTTTTGAATTTCTTTTGTATTTACCCATAGTTATTTCTTTAGCTAAAATCTGAGTTATCTCTTTTGTTGTATATTTTTTCATAATTTATATTATTATATCATCTTGAATTAGCGGTGAATAATTGCTTTTTTATGAAAGAGCTACTTTAATTAATTCTTGATAAATTTTAATGCATTGATCGAATGAAAAATCAACTCCATACATTTCCTTAGCAGCATCAAAATTTTCTTTTATTTTTATTAATTCTAGTGTTTGATTCTTCTTAATAATTTCTATTGCTTCAGATTTTGCTTTGCTATTTCTTTGCTTCTCTCATTTCCGAAATAATCATTTTCTGAATAATTGTTTATTGAAGTCTTCTTTATCAAGTAAAAATAAATCAATTAGATCTTTTGTTCTTCTAGAGTTTTCAGGTTTTGAAATTATACTTTGAAATTTTTCGGCTATTAGCATCTCTCTTGAAAATGAAATACAACTAGTCTTCTTTATCATTTTTAATTGCCTTGCTTTTAAATCAAAATCTTTAATTATTCCATTTAATTCAGTTGAACTATATGTATTGTTGAAACTTATAGGAACTTCTATATCAGCGATCATATCTTTGATTTTGTGTTTTAAAGAAAAGGGTTTTAACATAATTTTTTTAACTGGCTTTTCAGAATTTAAATCAACGTTTTTATAACTTTCACATATTTTAAAATATATTTCATTTTCCTTATTTTCCAGTAATTCCAAAATTTTACCATTATCAACAGAACCAGAGTGCGCATGAATATCTTCAGTTGAACCTTTTATATTTGAAAATAACTCTACTGCTGAACCACCTTTTAACAAAAATGGAACCTTTGTTTTTGCGCATAAATATATTATATATTCCCGTAAAAAATTAGCTTTTTCATCTCTTCTTAAATCTACAAGAATATCCTCAAGATTAAGAAGGTTATCTTTTAAGTATTCTTCAATTCTTTCTGTATTAATACCTCTTCTTTTACCTTTTATTTCATTATAAATTTTTGCCACCTTAAATGGATTTATTGCTACCAAAAGTTTTTTTAAAGCTTCGCTAAAAATTGTATTTTCTAAACCACATTTTTCTAATTGTATAAATAATCTTTCAGGACCATACATTCTTAAACCCTCTACAGTAACAACGCCCTTATTTAAAGTTTGTATATTCTGAGTACTTATTTTATATTTTTTATACGCCTCATTTGAAGTATTAGTGCCTTGTTTCATTTCCAATTGAACTTTTTCTGGAGAAAAAGAAATAAAACCTTGGACTGATAAGGCTGATGCTTTTGTTACCACTGACTCTTTTGGAAGATTATTGTATTTACTCATAAACTAATTATAACACATTCTTATTACATAGTATAGAGAGTATATATACATAGTATTAATACTATGTATATATACTCTCTATACTATGTAATAACCTAATAATTAAGAAAATTATAAAATAACATGAATAATTATGTCTTTTAAAACTCTTTTAAATTGTAAAAGTTATATAATTCAAGTAGTAACTATTAATGGAGGTTATCATGAATAATAAAAAACTTGGAGAGGTATTTGTTACTTCAGATACACACTTTGGAGATAAGCGCTTAATTAACTTCACAAGAACAAACTTTAAAACAGTTGAAGAAATGGATCAATACATAATTAAACAATGAAATTCAGTTGTTAAAAAAGATGACATTGTAATACATCTTGGTGATGTTATTGGAAATAAAAATGGGGATAATGATAGTGATTTAAAAACTCGTTGAATGCAAGTAAAAAAATTAAATGGTAAAAAAATCATTGTTACCGGTAACTACGATCGTGAATTTAACAAAAATTTATTCTATGAAGCAGGCTTTACAGATATTGGATCAGATAAATTTCAAATAGACAATATAATTTTTTCCCATGAACCAATTGTTGAATTAATAAATGATTTTATAAATATTCATGGCCATATTCACAACGGAACTCTTTGTGACTTAATCCAAACTTCAAATAGGCACTTTAATGCAATAGGGGAATTACATAACTATAAGCCAATTAAAATTAAAGAACTACTTAAATAACATAAGTTCATTGGTTAATTGCAATCCTAAAAATAAAAAATAATTCAAAAAATATTTTTATCTATATAATAGAATGAGTGCTTATAACACTAAAAATATTAAATAAAAATAGGAGATATATTATGAAATTAACTAGAAAAATGACACTAGGAATGTTAGCAACTGCAGCAGTTGTTACATTACCAGTAGCAGCAGTAGTATCTTGTGGAGACGATTCAAAAGATAACTCAAAAAATGGCTCAACAGGAACAAACACAGGTTCAACTACAGGAACAGGAACAAATACCGGTTCAACTACAGGAACAGGAACAAACACAGGATCAAATACTTCAACAGATAAATTTGACTTTGAAATTACATCAAAAACAACAATAGATGAATTTAAAAATAAATTAATGCCTTTAATGGCTGCATCAGGACCAATTGCAAGTGACTTTGTAATTAAGATTGGTAAAGATTTAGTTAAGATTGAAAAAGGAGCTGACTCAGCAAAAGTAGGGTTAAAATTACAAAATGAACTTTTCCCAAAAATTCAAGTTATCAATAAAACACTTGCTGATGAAATTACTAAGTTAAGCTCACATGCTTAGTTAATAAAATTATGACATCAACTTACATGGTGTTATTTTTTTATGCAAAATTCATCATTTTATAAATTTATCCAAGGAATATTTATATCGCAAATAATATTGATGGGCAGAATTATTTATTATTCCTAAATACATTTAAGAATTATTAAATAAATAAAATTATGCACTTATTTTTTCATCCGTGTCATTTTATCCATATAATATAATTAGTGTTTATGCCACTAAACGCATTAATAAAATAAGGGGAATATTATGAAATTAACTAAAAAAATGACACTTGGAATGTTAGCAACTGCAGCAGTTGTTACATTACCAGTAGCAGCAGTAGTATCTTGTGGAGGTAACTCAAAAGAAGATGATTCAACTAAAACAAATACTGGAAAAAATACTAGTTCAGCAGCAGGAACAAACACTGGAACAAGTGCTGGGGATGGAACAAACACCGGAACAAGTACTGGATCAAATACAGGAACAAATACAGGAAAAAGTACAGGAACAAGTACAGGAACAAACACAGGAACAGATACTTCAACAAGTAAATTTGACTTTGAAATTACATCAAAAACAACAGTAATTGAATTTCAACAAAAATTGGCCTCATCATTATCCACATCAACTTCACCAGAGACTGCAGGTGTAGATGAGCCAGTTGCAAAAGATATTATAATTAAGATTGGTAAAGATTTAGTTAAGATTAAAAAAGGAACTACGCAAGATGGAATAACAGAAAAAATTAGCAAAGAGCTTTTACCAAAAATTCAAGTTATCAATAAAACGCTTGCTGATGGAATTACTAAATTATTACATGAAGGTGATTAAATAAAATTATGACACCAACTTACATGGTGTTATTTTTTTATGCAATTTTATATTGCATTAAAAAACATACCTTACAATAGGCATGTTATTTTTTATAAGAAATTGTTTCTCTAACTTTTCCTTTTTTGTCTTTCATTCTAAATTCAGACTGATTTTTTTTGGCAAGAAGCTTCCCATATTCAGATGCTTCTTTTTGTGTTAAAAATAACTTCAGAGCTCTTTGTGAACCTGTAGTTCTTACTAGTCACTTTCCATCATCATTTTGTTGTACCATTACGTCTTTAGCCATATAGCCTCCTTCTTGTTGTTGTTATAATTATATCTTTTATATATTAATTATACACTTTTAAGTTTTTGACTATGTAAAAAGGATTGAAAAGCCTTTATTTTAAGTTGAGTATTAAACTATGTGCACTAAAACAAGAAGCCCAATTATTATTGTGATTAAATTTGAGAATGAGTTTTTAATTACATTTACAAATATTCCAGTATGATAAAATTTAAAAAAGAGAGATAAAGGAGATCGTATGTACGATTCAGGAAGCGAACCAGCAAGTGGTCTTGGTATAATATTTACAATTTTGATAGTATTATTAACTATTGTATTTTTAGCATTATGGATATGAGGTATTTACAAAGCAACGAAAACAAATGATAGAGAGATTAGAACAGGGAGAATATTTTTACATCTTATAATATGAGGAGGGCTTGCAGCAGCAATCATTTATGCAATTAAAGTTACTTCAAATCAAAATGAAGATATTAAAAATAGGTTATATTCTTATAATCCAAAAATAGAAAATCAAAGTAGTTTTAGAGAAGATAGTAATAAAATGCAAATCGCTAAAATCGACAAGTTACTTGAAAGCAAATCAATAACAAAAGAAGAACATAAAAAATTAAAAGAAAAATACACAAAATAAATGTGTATCTAACATACTTTGTGCTTATAAAAAACTTATCTAATAAATATTAAAGATAAGTTAAAATTTAAAACTCTTGTTATAGCAGGAGTTTTTTAAAAATTTAATTATTCTACCTTCTCTTGTAATTACATTATTTAAGCCATGGTTTGATATCTTTTAAATAATTAAATAAGTTTTATAGTTACTTAATATTCGCAAGCAATGTTGATCTATAAGTAAATGTTTTATACATAAATATAAGTGGTAAAGACTTACTGTAACTACAATTAATATTTGTTCACAATGGTATTTAGTACATCATAAAAAATAACTGGCCTAGATATCATGATAAGCAATTTAAAAACACAGGCAGTTTTTCCTGTGTTATCCTTTAATTTGTTATATATTCAAATGATGAATGGCTATCATGGAATTGTTTTGCATAAATAAATCATTTGAATCCTATAAATGCATTAATAAATGTTCCTGCACCATTAATAATCATTTGAACTTCAAGACCATTATCTACATCTGTTAACACTTCATGAATATCAGTTTGACCATTAGACTTAATTTCAGAAGAAGTAATTTCTATAATCTTTTTACCATGTTTTCTTATAGCTAAGTATAGTGCTCTTTCAATTTTTGACATATTCATTCACATAATATGCTTAAATATTAGTTCTGATAATCATATTGCGGCAGTACTTACTGCAACTATTGCCCAAGTACCAAAACCTTGATTTTTATACACTAATGCAACTATTGCAAATGCTAAAGCAACATTAAACATAATACCTTCAATTAAAAAGTTAATTGCATATATCCATATCTTTTTTGTTATTTTTTTCATTTTCATAAATAAATTATATTACCATAGCTTAAAAAAACAACAAAAACATAATAAACTAAAATAACCCATGAAAATGATTTCAATATACTTTAGTATAATAATTTTTATATTAAGAGAAATAGCGGAAGCCATGCTTTTGAAAAGGAGTAAATTTATAAAAACTTAAATAAAAAACAAGTTGCTATACTTGGATTTTTCTATGTAATTTTATACACCTATTTATAACAATAAAAGTATTAGAATTTAAATCACAATTAGTGAGGCAACATCTATTTTTCTAAGGTACTATATACAGTAATTTCTTAGCTCTTGTCACGGCAGTGTATAACATTTTTTTATTTACAAATTGTCCATTTAAAAATAGAATTAAAGAATCATATTCGGATCCTTGTGCTTTATGAATAGTAATTGCATATGCAAGTTCGAGTTTTATTTTTGTATTTATATTTTGTGGAAGGTAAAATATTTTTTTAGTTTCAGGATTCATAAATTTATAACACATCTTATTTTTAGAATATTGTTTAGTTCCGTGATTGTATAATTTTATTTTTTCTTCTCCAATAAAAATTCCAGTTGTTCCGTTTGTGATATTCCATTCTCACATATTTTTAATCACAATAATCTTATCGTTTATATGAACAGGAGTATCTGGAACTCTATCCCAATAACTTGATTGTGGTTTTTGTTGTCAAATGTAAGTAAAAAATACAGGTTCTAAATCATCTTTATGCATCTTGTTTTTAATTTTTCTATTAATTTCTAAACTACCTATATAACCATTCCTTTTGGGAGTTATCATTTGCAACGATTCATTTATAACTTTATCCACAGCTTCTTCTTCAGTTATAAAGACAATTGAATCAGTTGCTTGAGATCTATTTATTCTTCCGTTTTTACGAACTTCTTCAGCAAAAATAGACATTTTTGCATTATCTTTATTTCTGTGCAATATCTTCAAATTAGTAATTGGTGTAGTGTCTTTATTTATATAATCAAGAAACGGAGTTCCATCCCCTACTGGTTCTAATTGTCCTTCGTCTCCTACTAAGATAATTTTTTTATCAATTATTGTTTTTGAATTATTTCAAACCCGTATTATTTCATGTCAAATTTCATTATCAATCATAGAGGCTTCATCGATTATTAAACACTCTTTCTCCTCCATCATAGTTTTAGAGAAACCATCCATTTCAAATTGACCATTAGATACTTTTTTAACTATTGGCTCAAGTCATGAATGAATTGTTTTTCCATTGATAAGTTGTGCCGCTCTTCCTGTGGGTGAAAGTCTTGATACAATTCATCCATCAGCTTCAAGAGTGTTAGAAATCATTTTAACAACAACACTTTTACCGGTTCCTGCATATCCATTTATAATTGAAAACTTATTATCAATAGATTTATCATGTGCTTCTTTTTGAGAAGTGTCTAAATCAAAACTTAAAAAATTGGAATTACTTTCAACACCTCAAATATTATTGGTATGACTTTTTTGTTGGTTGTCAATTTTTATTTCTTTAGTTTTTTGCTCACCAGATGCATTAGTTTCAAGTCTTTGGAATGCAGTTTTAGAAATAAGCCTATAAGTATTTTCTTCTGTCTTTAATTTTGCTAAATATTTTGTTGAATTTGTACCTTCTTCAAGTTGCTTTTTAAGTCCATTATTATAAAAAGCTATCATAAATATTGGAATATATACTTCCATCATCCCATGCGTTCTTAAGTAAAGTCTATTGTCTTTCACTTCCTTAAATTGAAATGGAGAATATTCTAAAATAGAACCATGCTCTAAAGAGTTTTCTTCTAAGTTTTGAGTTAGATTTTCTCTTTCTATATGTGCGATTCAATCAACTAACTTTTCTTGAAGTTCAGGGCTATTTATTTTATTGGAATTTGGCTCGTTACTTTTTTTAGTTTTTTTAGAAGTGGAAGATAATTTATATCCATGTGTATAAATCTTATTAGATCAAAAATAGAATTTTGCATTTTTTGGTTCACCATTTTTATCAAATAGTTTATCCCATTTAAGTGATTTAACATAATACGTTTCACCTTCTTCAGACATGAAGACATAAAATGGACTTTCAATTTTAAAAAGGTTATATGGCGATAAAATCACTTCACCATTTTCAATATTTTCTTTTTTAATTCAATTGGATGTTTTTTCAAAATTAATTTTTTTTAATCATTCATTTCATTTTTCAATACTCATCTTTACCTCATTCCATTTTAAAAAAATATTTACGTTATTTTAGCAAATGCACATAAGTACTTAGTTGCTATTCTTAGTAAAATTACTAAGTTTATATTTCTTTAATTATAGTTGTTTTATAAAGAGAATTTTTATTTTAAAAATAGTTTTGAATTTTAATTCTAAATATATAAAACATATTCAAGCATTCTCCTCCAAATTGAATATCATAGACTTTAAAATAACTTATTAGTATCGTGCCATTCAATATCGTTCATGAGCATTTATCAACATCAATACATACTAGCAAATTAAAACAATATGCTGTTTATTTTATGCAAAAAGATTCGAAACTTTTTTAATGCCCAGATTGAAAATAGAATTGGATGTATCTATTTCAATAACAAATAGAACACTTAATACATTTTACTTAGACTCTATTATTAAAAAGCTGAAGACAATATTGGAATTTGAAGAATTATATTCTAAAGATAAAATCTTAAAAGTAAATAATTATATGCTAGTAATTTCCTTCATACTAATTGTTTATTATTCAAGAATAAGAAATATATATTTTATTGCCTATTAAAGAATAAAAAAATACACATTAATTGTGTAATTTTAACCGTCTTTAAAATACTTATTATTTATTTATCAATTTATCTATTGCCACACTAATATTTCCTGCATCCAATAGGTAACTTGAAACAGCAATATATTCGTAATCGCCTTTTGGTATTTCATTAATGTTTAGATTATTGATTCCACCAATAATGATAATTTTTTGATTGTAATCTTGCATATTGTTTAACTCACTCTTTGAAACAATTGTTGCATCATGTTTTGTATTTGTTGGAAACATAGCTCCCACACCTAGATAATCAGCACCACATTCGTCAGCTTCTTTTGCTTCTTTTAAATTGTGACATGATACCCCAACTTCTAAATTAGGGAAATATCTTTTTACCTTTTTAATACCTTCATCTTCTTGACCAATATGCACCCCATCACATTCTATCTTATCTAATAAGTGAACCCTATCGTTTATGAAAAATTTAACCCCGTATTCTTGACACAATGAATAAATCTTTTTAGCTTGTTCGACAAAACTTTCATCGCTACATTCTTTATCTCTTAGTTGAACAGCAAATATATTATTCTTACAACACTCTTCAACAACTTCCAATAGATTTTCTCTTGGGTCGGTTACCAAATAAATATTATTCTTCATAGTCTAATATTCAACTATAAATTTCTTCATAAGTTGGTACCTTTTCACTAAATATTTCATTACCCATTTTTTTCATCATTTTAGATAGTTTTTCACTTGCTGTTTTAGGAGGGAATATAGAACTAAACGCACCTAAAAGTGATGCTCCCATACAACCAATACCAGTTTTTAAAGTCATGTTTTGATGTCCACCGTTAATTTCCAACACTTCATTATTTTCAACTACAAAATCTGTCTTACCAGTAACTAATAAAACGGTGTTATATTTCTTTGAGATATTCTTTATTTTTTCTAGGTCAGAAATATCATCATTTGAATCAACTCCTCTTGTATTTGATTCGTAATTTAGCGAAAGAATTTCTGAAGCATTACCTTTTATAATTGTTGTTCCGATTTTAGCTATTTCTTTAGCTAAATTAGTTCTAAATGTTGTTGCACCCGAACCTACTGGATCTAAAATAACGGGTTTTTTTATTTGATTAGCATATTTTACAAGTTCTAAAATCATTTGATACTCTTCTTTTCTTACAGTTCCAATATTTATAACTAAAGAATTAGAAATATTAGTTAATTCTTTTAAGTCAGATAACTCTTGGGACATAACAGGTGATGCACCTATTGCCAATAGTGCATTAGCACATTGGTTTGCAGTAACTATATTAGCAATATTAGTAACTAGAGGTTTATTTTCTTGTATTTTTTTCATCTTATTTCCTTTCAACAAAGTGATTTAATGGACCACTTCCTTTTCCTATTCTTAATGCATTTTTAATACCAACTTGAGTGTATTCAATTGCTTCTTCAACACTTTCTCTAAGATTTTCATTTCTTGAATGTATTGAAGCAATAGCACTTGACAAGGTGCAACCAGTACCATGTGTATCTTTAGTATCAATTTTTGCATTTTTAATTTTTATAACCTTTTGACCTTCTAAGTTTAAGATATCTATCATATCTTTTCCTTCAAGGTGACCGCCTTTAATTAATACATTTTTGTAACCATATTTTTGTAATATAAATGAGGCCTCTATCATATCTTCAACTGTATTAATTTCTTTTCCAATTAATATTTCTGTTTCAGGAATATTAGGTGTAATTAAAGTTGTTATTTTTGAAAATTCTACCCTTAAAGTTTCAACTGAATCATCTTTTAATAATTTTTCCTTGCTTTTTGAAATCATGACAGGATCTAGAATTATCTTCTTGCCTTTGTGTTCTTTAAGTTTTCTTGCAACTAATTTAATTACATCTTTATTTAGCAGAGCCCCTATTTTTATAGCTTCTATATTGTAATCTTCAAACAATACATCAATTTGATCTTCAATGACATTCAAGTCAATCTGTTGCACACTTCTAATTTCATGAGAATTTTGAGAAGTTATCATAGTTATGACACTCATTGCAAATGAACCATTTGCTTCAATTGATTTTATATCAGCTTGTATCCCAGCTCCACCTGAAGAATCTGAACCCGCTATTGTTAATACTATTTTTTTCATGATACTCCTTGATCAAAGAATTCTTTTTCTAATATTAAGGTTGTTTTGAATATTTCTCCAACCTCTTGTTCTTCTTCTTTGGTCATTTTTTTGCCTAGATTATTAGCAATTTTTGTTATGACTTTTGCGTTTTCTCAAAATACTTCTGAACAATAAATATCAATTCACTTTTCATACTTTTTCTGTTTCTTATGTTTATCAAGTTTTTGTGCAAATGCAGCATACCCAATAAAACATGCCAACAAACAAAAGAAGAGTTTATTGAAATTATTCTCTTTTGCATATTTTTCCATAAATTCAATATATTTAGTTGTTGGTGCTGAGCGTTCTATATTCTCAATACTTTTACAAGAATAAAAATCATTAACTTCAAGTTCATCTTCAAGCACCGCTTTTGCTTGAACTAAACAATATTTTTTAAGTTCTAAATCTTGAGTTAAATCTGCCAATCTCTTCCAACATTCTCCATATGATTTTAAATATAATGCATCTTGTTCTAAATAATGAACAAACAGCTCTTGTTCTAATGTACCATTCATTATTTCTTTTCCAATTGGATGCTCTGTATACTCATCTCATTCTTGTTGATACCTTTTAATAAATGATTCTACTATTCCCATGTTTTCTCCTTTACTTTCTCTAACATATTAGGTTTTACTCTAATAATAACTGCAGCAAATATTAGTGTAGCTACCAAGGCTGCAAAATTAGAAGAAAAGTTATATGCTAGTGAATAAATTCATGCTCCTCATCCTGGTCATGCATACGCACCTCAAACTAATCCACCAGATATAAATGATGCTATAAAACTTATAGTTAGTGCAATAGTTATTCATAATATAAATTTCCACTTTATATTCTTTATTTTCATCACCAATAATTGAGCTATTAGTATTGAGAATATTGATCCAACTATATAGTCAAGCGATAATGAAATAAGAATTCCATATGCTCCGTATGTTGCAGTTGGCGGGAAAAACGATCCTGAGACAGCAGCGACTATCCAAGCCCTTGCAAAATTAACGATTATTGCATGTGTTATCCCTCTTCTAAAAGCTAGTATTGCAATAAAGATGAATGACAACTGGAATGCCCATCCCTCTGGGAATAATGCTCTAAATGCATAAGCCATAGAAATATCAATAATTATTACTATTGCAAGTATGAGACCAGATTCCGCAATTGAATGTGTATTGAATTTTTTTGACATAAAAACCTCCTTTTGTATTAAAAAAAGCAGGTCAATATATATAGTAGCTCCCGACGCAAGTGTTAACTTAACCGGTAATAAGAATTCTTCTCAATCTCTTGTTATAAAAGATGCTCCTGCTATTTCAATTATATATTAGTAATTAATTTAATAGATTATATTTATTATTCTTTAAATAAATTACAAAATACACCTTTTAAAAAACTGAATTAAAATATTTTCTTTTATTTGCATAACTTATACAATACATTTTAATAATATTGATAGAATAGTCCGAAGGTATTTATTTTAATATTCAAAGTTAACTAGATAAGATATTCATCATTTTTTAGAATCTATAAACGTTCCCATCATTACTTACATTTAATAAATTAGTTATCTTATCAAAAGACCTATAAGCAGTTGCATTAGCAACTTGATTTTTTTCTTTAAAATAAGTAATTGCTTTATCTTTATTTAATATTGAATATTTAAAGAAGTGTTAAAGTTTTGTTTTATAAAAGTTTTTCTCTTGGTATTTTAAATAAATTTACCAGCATTTGTTTTAACGTATAAAAAACTACACCTTTTTGAGTGTAGAATTTATTTTAATATTTATTAATGCGTTGTTGTGTGTGCATGTGCTTTAAGTTGTTCGTTTATTCATGCTGAATTCATAACATCATTTGCAAATTGAACTGCGATTGCACCAAGGATAATAGCTAAAACAAGCATAACAATACCCATGATTAAAATCTTTTTAGACGCCATAGCTTCTGGTTTTACTAAAACTACAATTGCTAAAGCTAATGAAATTACACCAACTAATAATGCCATAATTCCAAGTGCTAATGCTGTCTTAACATGAGTTGAATATCAATCAGGTGTATTTGAAAGATAATCATTTTTAAAGAAATCCAGAAATACAGTCGTATTGCTTACTCCTTGATGAGTTTCTGTTTTACTTGCTCCAAGAGTTGCTCCACCTAGTGCTATACCAAGGATTGCTGCTAATGCTAATGCAATAAATCCCGCTAAAAAGAATTTATCTTTTTTTAATTTTTCTACAAACATTCTTCCTCCTTATTTTTTTAACCAAACTTTTTTTCTATTTATTAAATATGGTATGGGAATTATAGCATACAAACCAAGTATCAAAAATAACATTCACTTAAAATGCTCTCCAAGATAAAATATTGACCTAATTATAAATATTTTACTAATTCACCTCAAAAATCTTTTTTTGGATATAAATGAAGGTTTTTAACCTTTTAAACATCTTAATTAGATATTATTTCAAACCATTGAGAAAATACAAGTTTTATGTTTTGGTGATAATTACAATTACACACAATTTATAATGAAGAATATAAGTGTTATATGGATCCAATATTTAAAGATGAATATAACGCTGAAATACTAAAATTTAAAGAGTTGTCTTCATTAGAAAAAATACTAAAAAAGCAAAAGAAATAAATTGCTAACCAAGAATTTATTTTTTGTCAACCCTCAAATCACCACAATATCTTTAGTGTTATAAATAGATTAAAAAAAGAAGTGGCCTTCTATAAAGACTTCTTCTTTTAAGTGTTAAGTTTTTAAATTCATTTATTAATAAAAACAAGTTTCTAATTTTCTATATTTTAAGTTAACTAGATAAGATATCAATCATTTTTTTGAATCTATAAACATTACCATCATTACTTACATTTAATAAATTAGTTATCTTGTCAAAAGCTCTATAAGCAGTTGCATTAGCAATTCCATTTTTTTCTTTCAAATAAGCAATTGTCTTAGCTTTATTTAATATTGGATATTTAAAGAAGTGTTTAAGTAATAATTTCTCTGCTTGACTTAAGTTATTTCTCGAATAACCTATAAACAAATCAAGGATGGAATTCAATTTATTGTAAACCATATCAACAGTTTCACTTAAAGATTTAACAAAGAAGCAAATTCAATCATTTCATGAATTAGTTGTTTGCACTTTTCTTAATTCTCGAATGTATTCTTCTTTATTGTTTTTTCAAAAATCAGATATAAAAATTCAATTGTAATTAGTTAGTTTAAGGTACTTAAATAAATTAACTAACATAAGCCTCCCTATTCTTCCATTACCATCTGCAAAAGGATGAATGGATTCAAATATGGGGTGGAATATGATTACCGTTGATAGAGATTTAACACCTTTATTACTTCTCACTAGTTCAAAAAGATCTTCTAAATACTTTTTCTTTTGTGAGGGTTTTAATAAAATTAGTGATGCTTGTTCAATCCCTTTACCTACAGGACCTATTCAGTTAGGTTTAGAATCATTCACAATTATTTTTCCAGGTTTAACGGATTTAATTACTTCGATTGGATCATAAGTAGTTTCAAAATTATCGATATCTCTTTTATATAAGTCACGATGCAATGCTTGCAAGTCTTCAATTGTAAAATCCATAATCTCATCGTTAAAGTCTCTAAAGCTACTTTTATAAAGATTAATTAAATTACGAACTTCCCAACTGTATTTATCATTAATGCCTTCACTAATGTCATAATACATTTCTTCATGATTGGTTTGTGTTCCTTCAATAATAGAAGAATCAATACCTTCTCTTTCTAATAATGAAATAGCTAATACATTAGGCGCGATATCAAGGCCTTGATTTTCTATCTTACCTTCTAAATAACTTATCTTTTGAAGTTTATCTAAAAGAAAAGATATCTGTTTATCGCTTATTGCAATATTTATTTGTGATGCCAATGGCAAAATTACTTTATTGTTCATACTTATATTTTATCATATTTACCAATATATGAGAAAAGTGATAATTGGTTTATTTATCCACTAATCAAATGCTGGTAAAAGGAGTGTTATAACTTACCACGATATATTTAGCAGTTAAAATAATTGTGGAAAATATGATTAAAACTATAAAAAACGCAAATAAAAAAAGAGGCGCAATATAAATTTCGTACTTAGATTACGATTAGGAAATTCCCAATTTATATTGTCTTACCACTCTAATAAAAGTATATCATATTTATAATGTAAATTTAATAAAAGACTTGCCTAATTGAAACGTTAGGTATTGAAGGTGTCTTGATACCTTTTACTAGCGAATTGATAATAATCCTATTACATTTAAAAGAAATTATATCTGCAACTTGTATCATTGTATTTGTTTTTGAATCACAAAAATTAAATTCTGAAATTCCTACACCTCATTTTTTCAAAGAATTAGTCTTAAGTTTTTTTATCATACCCGATATATTATTTCGATTATCAGCGATGATTTTTATAGAGTCATTAGGTTGAATATATTTTCGCGAAATTGATCTTTCAATAATCATTTCTATCATATGAAAAAATCTTGCATTTGCATTGTTGTGAGAAGAAATAATATTCTTATTATCAATATAAGCACTAACAATTTTATTTTCGGCAATAAAAGTATGAAAAATATGATCAACAAAATCTAAAAAATTATTTTCTTTTAAAAAATGAGCTTTCAACTCCACATTTTTGTGGATTCCATTTTGATTTTTAAAAGTTTTAATTTTACTATTGAAAAATCTTGATGTTTTCTTTGCCTTTACTTCCGGAACAATAATGAAAGCAATTTCAAAAATACCTTTTTTCAATTGGTTTATAGAACCACTTTCATCAATGTATATATTATAATTTGCCATATAATAATTATAATTTAAAAAATATTATTTTGTATGTATTTAGGATTGATATTCAGAACTTTCATTACACCGATAAATTTAAAATTTTTACGCTTTTGAACCCACTTTCTCTTCAATATTTTCATTTAGTTAATCACATTGGAAATCGATATATATAACTCACTTCAAGGTGATATAAAATTTTGGATAATTGAAATACCTTTAAATGCTATTGTGAATTTTTTAAAAGTAGTTAAAGAACGAGATAAAGATAATTAATAAACTTAAGCAAGTCACTCTTGCCATTAAAAAGATGCATTAGACTCTCTTACAAAATACTTGAGTTAATATACTGAAGAGGCACAAAGGAAACAATTCTTGATTATACAAACGACTCCAAGAATGCGTTAAAACATTTTACGCAAGAAAACTAACGTATTATTAGTTTTATCTAAAAAGATTCTAAATATCTATAAGCATCAACTTGATTATAGAGTCATGAACGTAGCTATATCAAGAGCAAAGAAAACTCTTGATATATTCTACTTAGAAGACTTATTACAAGTAAACCTAATCAAGAAAGATGAAGATAACGCTGAAATGCTAAAATTTAGAGAGTTATATTCATTAGAAAAAATACTTAAAAAGCAAAAGAGATAAATTCCTAACCAGGGATTTATTTTAAGAAAAATCTTATTTCACCTTTGTAAAAAACACCTTGTCATTTTGCGAATGTTATAATTTCTTTAATATTTAAAGGAGATAAAAATGATTAAAAAAATGCCTGAATTAGCATACGGAAGTTCAAGGGTAATAGAACAAGAAAACATGGATATTTTAATTCAATCAGCTCTTGATTCTGGATATAAACATTTCGACACTGCACAAAATTATTTTAATGAGGAATTACTAGGGGAAGCCCTGAAAAAAAGTGGCGTAGCAAGGGAAGAATATTGAATTACAACAAAAATATCAATAGTTAACTTGAAGTATCATACTTACGAATCTATAAAGCACTCACTTAAGAAGTTACAAACTAAGTATGTTGATGCCATCTTACTTCATGGAATGAGCACAGAAGAAATTAACTTAAGAGCTTTTAAAGAATTGTTAAGAGCAAAAGAGGAAGGTCTTGTTAGACATATAGGAGTTTCTAATTTCAACATTTCACAGATTGAAAGAATTAAAGAAGAAACCGGTGTTTATCCAGAGTACAACCAAATCATTTGCTCCGTTAAAGCAAGACTTAATCAATTAGAAAAGTTTTGCAAGGATAAGGGCATTGTTTTAATGGGGTATTCCTCACTGAAACCTTTTTATAATAACCTACCCAATCCTCTATTTACTTTTGATAGCAAACAAAGAGAATTTATTGAAGAATTATCTAAAAAATACAACACAAGTCCAGCAATGATTTTATTAGCTTACTCGAAGCAAAATGGTTACATAATTCTTGCAAGAAGTTCAAGCCCCCAAAGAACAAAAGATAATTTTAAGATCCTTGAGTTTGAAATATCACAAGATGATTTAAAAAAATTGGACAAAATGAACACTTATAACGATGAAAATTTTGAAGAAGAAAACAAGCCTTTCCTTGCAAAGGAAATGTTTGAAGAAAGCGTATATAAAGTTGGTGCAAGAATTTCCGAAGAAAGCGATAATAAATATCGCGAATATGTATATAAGAAATTATGAAAAAAAGGAATAATTTAAATTAAAAGTGCAATGCTTAGAAATAAAATTCAAGTAGGGCGCTTTTTTTGTATGGACTTAAAAATTATCACCACATAAATAAAGCCACCTCCCAAACTACTCAATATTGATCCCATATACTCTTCAACGATATAACTTCTGAATTAAAATATTTGTTATCTATAAGTTTCTTTTTAGCAAAATAAGAAAATGGTTGATATATTCTACTTAGAAGACTTATTACAAGTAAACCTAGTCAAGAAAGATTAATATAATGCTGAAATGCTAAAATTTAAAGAGTTATATTCATTAGAAAAAATATTAAAAAAATAAAAGAAATAAACTCCACCCCAGGAATTTATTTCTTTGTACTAATTGTATGTTCTTAATAAATAAAACGACATTACTTGTGTGAATTTTGGAATTAAATTCCAGTTAAATCTTTAATATTTTCGATATTCTCTTTTTTCCTTCTTGATACGTTCAGTGATTTCATGCCTTGATATATTGTGATCCTTTAATATACCATTAATGATTTTTTGGTAAACTTCTCTATCATTAGGGTTTAAGTCGTTAATACTTATCTCTTTGGGTCTACCTTTTCTTTTTCTAGTTTTATTTCCTTTATCTCTATATCTTTCTAAATGGTTATAGTAAAACTCAAGAGCGACTGATCTCTTGTTTCTACCGGTATCCAATTGTTTTAATGCCCACAATTTATCTTTAAATTTATAATGTTTCATAAAAGACACAACCCTTTCCGAGTCGTGCCTTAATTTTTTATCCTAATATAGTTTCATTTGTGATCCCTAATTTTTATTCAGAAATGTTTTTATGAAATTTAGCAACTCCATCTTTAACATCAAAATTTCACTCCGTTATTTAATTGATTTTTAAATATGAAGAATCCGCTTTCAACTTTTTGATTTTCTAGAAAGTATGTTGAAACATATTTTTTAGTTGTTGATTGTGTTATCATTTTGCACCTCCTCATATACATATATGTTTTTTAGTTAAAAATAAAAAATTCCTTAAAATGCATAAATAAAAAGCGAACACCATTATTTGGAATTTGCTTTATGTTTATGTGTTTGATTCTATTTCTTCAACTTTATCCAATTAGTTATGTAAGTGATTATTTAGCTTTAACAAATTGTTGAAGTAGATTTACTTTAGTGTTGTCATACTCTTTTTGAGTTATAACTTTTTCTTCCAGCAGTTTATCCAGTATCTCAAATTCTTTTAATAATTCTTCTTTTTCTTTGGCCTGGATTTCTTTTTCTTTGGCTTCTTTTTCTTTTTCTTTGGCCTGGATTTCTTTTTCTTTTTCTTTGGCCTGGATTGCATTAAATTCTTCTTTTTCTTTGGCTTCTAACTCTTATCTTTTCATAATTTCTTGAACCATTAAACCACTTTCTTCTTCATTAATCATGTCCTTATCTAATAATTTTTGAACTTCCTGAATTTCAGCATCAACATCTATTGTTTCAACTTTATTTCCATCTTTTTTTACTTCATTTGAGTCGGTCGCTTTATTAGCGTTATTTTCTACCCTAATCAAATATATAATAACGCTTATGACAGCACCAAATAACAATAACAAAACAACTGTAAGTACACTTACTTTTGTGTGACTTGTGACACAAGCGTATATAAATGATCCAATTATACAAGGCAATGAAAATACAATTAATAATATAATAAATAAAACACTCATTTATGTCTCCTTAATTTTCGATTTTTTTCTATTTATGCATAATTAATTATACTCCTTTTAATCTTTCTGAGTTGCTCCTTAAATTTTTATAAAGTGTATCATCAAGAATGATAATAGTATTAAAAAAACTTTAAAAGAATAACAAAAATAAATTTTCTTATATCATAGATAAAATTCCGATAATTGCTTAGACATAAAAAAGTGGCTTTTTTCTTTGGAACCCACTTTATCTTTCTGTGTTCATTTGTGGGCCTTTTCTTTAGTTGTTTTAGTGTAAGGAATGAGCTAAAATTAAGCACCAATTAGGAGATTTAATTCTAATTGATAAATTATCTTACTCCAACAAATGTCAAAGAGAGATTATGCATTGACCAAATTAATGCATAGAATAACAAGTTTTATTTCTTGACTGACTGTAAATGAAGTTTTGAGCTGCGATACCAAACAACCCAACTCGCCTTCTAAATCTAATGAATACTTGAGCAGGTTGGGTATTATTTCAGAAACCAATCGTAGTATAAATTTAAAGGAAAAAGTAGCGTTGTGCTTTCCAATTTCTTTAATACCTAATGAGTTAGAAGAGTATAGAGGAGAGAAATTCATACCTTTATCTCAATACAAATCTTGAACAAGTGCATTTTTAAATGGAATCAAAAATTCAAAATTTGAGCAACGTTTAGAAAATATTTTTGATAAATTAATGGAAATTTTAACATACACTTCTTCAATTAATAAAATAAATTGAAGGATACATAAGTCAATGGATTTCTTTTGAACATGAAACGGTTTGTTAGATTTTGACATAAATGAAGAATATTAATTAACAAGAGCACTCGCTCTTTTTTGTATAAAATATCCATGTCAAATAATTCAAAGACATAAACTCCCTTAGAGAAGGTATAAAAAGCTTCTCTAATCAATATGAAGGTAAATCAATTTTACCAATAACATACTACAAGGATGTTATAAAGAAAATTGATATACCTTCATTAAACATTTCTTTTAGAACCTCTATGAGTGTACAAGGTAAAGAAGCTGGTCATGTATTACTTGTATT
>NZ_PSZO01000002.1 GCF_004335975.1 Mycoplasma marinum | reverse complement strand
CAATTGTTTTAATGCCCACAATTTATCTTTAAATTTATAATGTTTCATAAAAGACACCACCCTTTCCGAGTTGTGTCTTAAATTTTTATCCTAATATACAAATAAATTAAGGTTTTTTTATTATTTTTTTGTAAAAAAATCAATGGTTTAATATTTTTTATGTATAATAATAAAGCAATTAGTTTGCAAATAAAATGGCGGATGTGGTGAAGTGGTTAACACATCGGTTTGTGGTACCGACATTCGCGGGTTCAATTCCCGTCATCCGCCCCATTTTTTTTACCCATTTTTTGAATATAAAAGACGCTATTGAGCGTCATTTTTTTTCTCATTTGTACCCTTGAAATGGCAACTTCTACATCTTGCTTCATATTCTTTATCACCAACAACAACAGTCTCTTGAGAGTCAGTCTTTCGATATGTCATAGATGCTGCGTACCCACATTGGAAGCATACTGCTTGTAATTTAGAAACAAACTCAGCAACTGATAATAATTGTGGCGAACTTGCAAAAGGTTTTCCTTGAAAATCGGTATCTAGACAAGAAACAATAACCCTAACTCCTTGGTTAGCAAGGTTAACTGCAATATCAACGATTTCTTTGCCGAAGAATTGAGCTTCGTCTATTGCTATGGCCTTATAGGATTCATCTCAATACTCTAAAATTTCTTTAGCTGTTTTGGCTTGTGTGGTATCAACAGATACTCCAGCTCTAGAAATAATTTTTCCCTTTTCCCATCTATCATCAATTGATGGTTTTATAACAAGTGTCTTAACTTTGGCAAATCCAAGAGTTTTAATTCTTTTAATTAACTCTTCTGATTTACCAGAAAACATTGGTCCTGTAATAACCTCTATATGGCCCTCTGCAAATACTCTATACATTTTCTCTCCTTTTAAATATCTCGATATTAATATCAAGATTAATCAAATATTTTTATGCTATTTTATATTTATTTTTTGATAATTAACAATATAACCAAAACATTATACATCATATAAAAATCTTGGAAATTTAAAAAAATATAGCATAAACATTGTTTAAAAACTAAAAAAATATGCATTACATTTTTTAGCCATTTTTTTATAAAAAAAAGTGCCTTTTCAACAATATTTTTTAATTGCAAAAATTAACGATGAAGTATCCATTATATTATAAAAATAATAATTAGTGCATTTTGCTATAATATGTTTATGAATGATAATGATACAAAATTAAACAAAAAACAAAAGAAAGAAAAATTATTAATAAGTAATAAAAAACATAAGATATATAAAATTATTTTGCCTATAGTTGTAATAGCAATTACTGCATCAATGGCAATAGGGATTTCTTTTGCAATAAAAAATGTAAAAAAACAAGATGATAAAACCGGTCAACTTGGAACAAGTGCAACTTATAGTAGAATTATCAAACCAAAAAATATTTATAAATAAGGAGAAAATATGGCATTAACAGCAGGAATTGTTGGACTACCAAACGTCGGTAAATCTACATTATTTAACGCAATTACAAATTCACAAGTTGAAGCAGCAAACTACCCATTCGCAACAATCGAACCAAACGTCGGAGTAGTAAATGTTCCGGATAAAAGATTAGAATCATTGGCAACATTTGTAAAACCAGAAAGAATTTTACCAGCGACATTTGAATTTACTGATATAGCAGGATTGGTTGAGGGAGCATCAAAGGGTGAAGGGCTCGGTAATAAATTTTTAGCAAATATTAGAGAAACAGATGCAATTGTGCAAGTGGTTAGATGCTTTAATGATGAAAATATTACTCATGTTTCTGGGAGTATTGATCCAGTTAGAGATATGGAAGTAATTAATTTAGAATTATTATTTGCGGATATGGATACAGTGCAAAATGTTTTAAAAAGAGTTGAAAAAAGAGCTTTAGCAACAAAAGATAAAGTTTTGATGCATGAACTTACAGTTGCAAAAAAACTAGAAGAAGCCTTTGTAAAAGAAATCCCAGCTCGTAAAGTAGAATTAACTGAAGAAGAATTTAAAACAGCTAAAGGCTATAATCTTCTTTCTTTAAAACCAATAATTTATGTTGGTAATGTACATGAATCATTTGTTGCAAATCCTGAAGATGCTCCATTATTTAAAGAATTAAAAATAGAAGCAAAAAAACAAGGTGCAGGAGCAATTGGTATATCAGCACAAATAGAACATGAGTTATCTCAACTTGAAGGTGAGGACAAGCAAATGTTTCTTGATGATTTAGGAGTTGTTGAATCTGGTTTAGATAGATTAATTCAAGCTACTTATGCTTTATTAAATCTTGCAACATACTTCACAGCTGGTGTTCTAGAAGTTAGGGCTTGAACATTCAAAAACGGAATGTCAGCACCAGCTTGTGCTGGAGTAATTCATACTGATTTTGAAAAAGGATTTATTAGAGCTGAAGTCATTGCTTATCAAGATTATATTGATAATGGTGGAGAACAAGGTGCAAAAGATGCAGGTAAAGCTAGATTAGAAGGTAAGGATTATATAATGAACGATGGTGATGTTTGTCATTTTAGAATTAATAAATAAAATAGAGTAAATAAAATAGAGCAACAAAGCTCTTTTTTTATTTGTTATTTATGAAAATTTGTAGTCTGCAAAAACTGGGCAATGATCAGATATACCTGAACTAATGATATTTTTATATTGAGTTTGTCTTGCAGCCATAATTTCTTTTCTAAATTCAGATTCAACTAATATTTTATCTTGAAATACATTGTATAGAGGATAATGATTTCCATTATGGGCATTTTTAATATTTGTAAATATTTTGTCATAGGTATTTGAATATTTATTTTTAGTTTTTCCTAATGAAGTTTCAAAACCTTTCCCTGTTTTTAAAAGCGGTTTATACCCACTTTTTATCAATGGTATAAATGGTTCATTATTATAAGATGTTTTTATGTTTGTATCACCCATAAAAATCATGTTTTTATTTTTTCCATCCAATGAATCAAATCATTCCATAACTTCTTTTGTTCTTTGTGCTTCTCAAACTTCTTGGTATCCATTCCCATGATGATCTTTTTTCTCATGTCTCTTATTATTTTTACCTGGGCCATCTAAATGAGTTATGACTGCAGTAAATTCAGATTTTTTAGTTTTGAATTTAACTCCATAAGGTGGTCTTTGATATTCCATTTTATTTGTTATTGGATTCGAATATATTTGACCAGGAGTTTGTGTATTTTCAAAATTCTCAGGGGTATATAAATCAGAACGATAAACAAAACCATAATCTTCTTTTACACTAGGTCCAGCATCAGAAGCGCCTGACTTTTTCTTTGTGTAAATAGCTTTCCAAGGGTTTTGGGTATATTCTGATAAATACTCTGCAATTGTTTTAACTGCGACAGTATCATCTATTTCTGCAAGACCTACCAATGTCATCTTGGTATATTTTATAACCTTCGCAATAGCTTTATTTTTAAAACCTTTGTCCTTTCCGTCATTTAAAACATTTCAAAATCCTATTTTATATTCTTTTGAATCATCTAAAGTTGGAGCTATTGTTGGCTGTGATATTACACCCTTATCTGGTGATTTTATTTCTTTTTTAGTAGTAGTTCCACAAGAAATCGCTACTATTGGCAATGCTAAAAAAGTAGTTGTAAGTACTGCTAATTTAATTTTATTTTTCATGCAAATATTATAACCATTTTAAATATATCTTTGGGGTATAATTTAATAGCATTTAAGGAGAAATATGATAAAAAAAATAATTACTGAAATTAAAGAATCTGAAAAGATTGCTTTATTTCATCACAAGTTCCCTGATGGAGATACGTTATCTTCTTCATATGGGCTTGCATTAGCTTTAAGAAAAGCCTTTCCTGAAAAAGAAATAAAAGTAGTTGCAAATAAGTTTGATTTATTTAGGAGATTTCCTTTTATAAATTTTAAAGAAGAGGTATTTATTGATGAAATTGATGAAACTTGGATTACTATAGTTGGAGATACTTCTGACATTTCAAGGATAGATCGCAATGAAGAATATTTAAAAGGTAAAACAAAAATTTGTTTTGACCATCACCAGAATAATCCAACTATGGAATATGATATTTTTTGAAAAGAATCTTCATGAATAGCTTCATCATTACAAGCGGTTGAAATTGCTAAAGTTTCAGGTGTTGAATTCGATAAGGAAATTGCCTTTCATTTAGCAATTGGGATTCTTACTGATTCTGGTAATTTTGCATTTTCACTAGGAGACCCAATGCCGTTGGAATCATATGGTTTCTTATTACAATTTATAGAGGATTCACAAATAGATCACTTGTTTAACTCAATGAGAAAAAGAACTAAAAAAGATATTGAGATTGAACAATTTATGTGAAACAACGTTCAGTATAAAGAAAATTTAACTTACTTAAAAGTTACAAAACAAAATTTAGAAGAACTTGGTATTGAAGAAAAAGATATTAAAATAAAAGTGAATAGATTGGGTAATATTGAAGGTTTTGATAGATGAGCAATCTTTACAGAAGTTGATGACGAAGAAGGGAATCCTTATATTAAAGGTTCTACAAGATCGCTTGGGTGCGATGTTTCTAAAGTTGCTATGAAATTTAATGGTGGCGGACACAAAAGAGCTGCTGGTGTTAGGGCAAGAGATTGAAATGAAGCAGAACAAATCATGGAAGCGCTAATTGCTGCTAAATAGGAGATAAAATGAAACAAGAAATTATAAAAAAACTTAAAGAAGCCGATAAGATTGCTTTATTCCACCATATTAATCCAGATGGTGATACACTTTCATCTTCGTATGGTCTAGCTAAAGCACTTAGGCAAGCATTCCCGGAAAAAGAAATTGCTTGAGTAATTAATAGAGAAGCAATTATTGATAGGTTTCCATGGATAGAACTAGATGAATCTTTAATTAAAGAAGAGATTGATGAAACATGAACAACAGTTATTGGGGATACTTCTGCCTTTAATAGAATTGACAGGAAAGAAGAATTTGCAAAAGGTAAAACAAAAATTTGTTTTGACCATCATAGAAATACACCAGATTATGATTATGATGTTACATGAATTGAATCTTCATGAATAGCTTCATCATTACAAGCTGTTGAAATTGCTGAAGAACTTGAAGTCGAATATAATGAAGATATTGCTTTCCATTTAGCAATTGGTATTCTTACAGATTCTGGGAACTTTGTTTATTCAAGGTCTAACCCACATCCAGTTTTATCATTTGGAAAACTACTACATTTTATTTCAAATGAAAAAATGGATTTCTTGTACCAACAGCTAAAAAGAAGAACACAAGATGATATTGAGATTGCACAATTTATCCTTAACAATATGCAATTTAAAGATAATTTAACATTTTTAAAAGCTGATAAAACTGCTTCTGAAAAATTTGGTGGTAAAAATCTTAAGATTAAAGTTAATCAAATGGCTAATATTGAAGGTTTTGATAGATGAGCAATCTTTGTAGAAATGTCTGATAAAGATCCAGAAGAAGGAATTATAGCTGAATTTAGATCGTTGGGATGCAATACATCAGAAGTTGCTATTTCCCATGGTGGCGGCGGACATGTTCGTGCTTCTGGTTGTCCTCCAAAATCTTGAGAAGAAGTAGATCAAATTATTGATGAATTAATTGCTTTACCTTCTAAATTTGAAGAGTAACAAATATAAAAAATAGGACATAAATCCTATTTTTTTATTTGTTGATAATGTATTCTGTAATTTCTTCAACAGTTTTTAAAACAACATCCTTAACTTCTTTTGATGTAATATCAATATTAACCATTTCCAATATATGATTTGTTGAATATTCTTCAGCACCCATATTTAGAATTTTAATAAATGTTGAAGTATCTCCTTTTCTAATTTGATCTGCTAAATAGATAGCCATAATGAATGAGATAGTATAACTTGAAAAAGTATAATGGCTTCCAACTGAGAAATATCTCATTGTTGATAATTTTTTTGTTATATTTTCACCATCGACAATGATAGGATTACCATCTGGTCTAAATTGCATTCTAAAGTCATATGCAAATTTTGCAATATCTTCTTTAAGGATTTCTTCACCTTTTCATCCTTTAACATATAGAGCATCTTCTGCTAATGTATTATATGAAAATGCACTTGTAACTTGCATTAGTCTTGCAAGTGCCTCATAAGCAATAGTTTTTGCATATGGAGCACCTTTATCCATTGAAGCAAAAGCAAACAACATTGAGAATGTATCTGCAATACCTTCACCAATTGCAAGTGAGAATCTAGCTTCTTCAACTTGTTTATTAAGTTTTGCTGCAACGATATGCATTGTATGACCAATTTCATGTGCCAGTGTTGAGGCTGAATAAGGAATGCTTGCAACATAACTTTGAGTTACATAGTAAGTATTATTTTTACCTGTTCAAGTTGCGGCAGCTCCATTATATTTGTGTTCACTCTCGATAATTGCAAGTGTTCCTTTTTTAGAAAAATTATCTATAATATATTGACTTTCTTTAGGGAATATATCCTTGATTTCATTTTGATAGAAATTAATTATTTCTTGATAAGGAATATCAACAATTTCTGAAGGATAAGATAATTCATCTCAAGGCATAATTGTATCTCAACCAAATTTTTGTTTTCTATAATCATTTAATCTTGAAATATATTTAGAGTGAATTTCTTTGAAAAGTTCCTTTGAAGAAAGCATTATATTTTTTGCAAACAAAGGTTCTTCATCTCTTGATATTCCAACAAATTGATCATATGAACTATATCCAAACATTTTTAGGTATTCTATTCTTTTATTTGCATATTCAGCAATCATCGTTTCGATTTCTTCCCTATTCTCTCTCTTATCTAAAGTGTTGTGCATGAATATTTTTTTTCTTAAATCCCTACTAGTATTCGGGTTTAGTGCAAGGACATTACTTTCGTCATCTGTGTATTTTTTACCTTCATGTTCAAAGTGATGAACAAGGGGTTTGTTACCAAGTTTTTCAGCTTCAATACTCATTTTTGTAAATTCTTTCTCTCTTTTTTCTTTTTCTTTAGTTTCATCTTTATTTAAAGATTTAACTTGCGATCTTAGTAACTGAGAAAATGTTTCTTTTCAAATTTTCAATTCTTCACACTCTTCAATTATTGCCATTGTTTTCTCTTTACCAAATTCAACTAATTTATCTGTAAATGTATCCACTTTAATTCCTAATGAATCGCTTAAATCTAATAATTCTTGTGCTTCATCCATTATTTCAGTTTTTCTTGTGTCTGAATGGAATTGTACAAAAAGATATGTAAATAAATACTCCATTTTTCCTCTTATTAAGTTTAAAGACTCATTAAAATCAATTAAATTAAGTTTATTAATTGGCAAGAAATCCTTTTTAGAAAACTCTTTGTACGCCTCTCTTAAAATTACTAAATCACTCTCATATTCTTTCTTATTCTTATAAGATAATTTCACATCTGCAACTAATACTGGTTCAATCATAATTACCACCTTTCAATATACTTTATTATATATGTAAAGTTCGCTTTTTAAAAGTATTAAACTTTATAAAGAAAACTTTTATAAAAGGTATATTCATTTGTCACTTCATTTGTGTTTACCAATATATAAGAAATAATAATTAAATCAAGTTTCACTTAATAGATACAATATTTTTTTCTTGTTATAACATGTATTAATAATTATTATCAAAGATATAATTTTATTAATACAAACCAAAGGAGTAGATATGAAAAAATGGGAACAATATGAAGAATTAGCAGATTTAAGTACTAAATATGGTGCTAATTTAATTGAGGGTACATGGAATGTTAATTTATGACATCCCTTTGCACAACAAGTTGATTTAATAATTTATGATAAAAATAATCAAGAAGAAATAATTGAAACAATTAAAGGTACCTTTGATAGTCCTAATTGAACTTGAAGAATTACAAAAGATATTGATGGCTATTTCTATCATTATAAAATTACTCAAGAAGATGGTTCTACTAATTTAGCGCTTGATCCATATGCAAAATCAATGTCTGCATTTGATTGAAAAGGTAAAAATACTGAAATTGGAAAAGCTGCATTTGTGAATTTTGAAAAAACCAATAAATTATTCAAACTTAATGAAATAACGAAACCACAACCAATAATATATGAAGCCCACATTAGAGATTTAACATCACTTAGAAAAGATGTTGCAATTCCTGGTTCATTTAATGCGCTTAAAGAAATTAAATTTGCAGAACACTTGAAGGAATTAAATATTACACATGTTCAATTTCTCCCTATTCATAATTGTTACGCATTAAATGAAAAAAATAAATCAATTTTATTAAAAGGGGATGGTAGTGGTTGAAACACTAACTATAATTGAGGGTACGATCCACATAATTATTTCTCTATAAATGGGTGGTATTCAACAAATCCAGAAAATCCTTATTCAAGAATGAAGGAATTTAAAAATTTGGTTGAATATATGCATGAAAACAATATTAAAGTTATAAATGATGTTGTTTACAATCACTTATTCCACAATTCAATACTTAACAATGTAATCCCTGGATACTACTTTAGAAAAGGTGGTGAAATTAAACCGGTTGATCAACCTGCATTTGCATCCGAAAGAAAAATGGCAAGAAGAATAATTGTTGATTCTCTTATTCACTTTGTCGAAACTTATGATGTTGATGGATTCAGATTTGATCTTTCATGTTTTACCGATCGAAAAACTATAGAAATATTAACGAAAAAATTAAGGAAAATCAAACCTAACATAATTCTTCACGGTGAAGCTTGACCTTGAAGTGATATCCCTTATGAAGATGGTTTAATAAAGGGTCATTCTGATAATGAATTTGACTTTGCATATTTTAATGATACAACTAGAAATTCTATTAAAGGAGAAGATGACGGTGATGGATTTGCATTAGGAGTTATTGGAGGTAATTTAAAAGAATTTCCTAATTATTTGGCCTCTATTATAGGTAATGTTAAGGATTTTAAAGAAGCACCATCAAATATCGCTACTGGAAAATATGAAAGATTCACTAACAATACAAGTGTTTTATTAAATTACACAGCGTGTCATGATGGGCATACAATGTGAGACAAAGTAAATTTAACTGTCAAAGGTGATAAAGTAACAAAATTTGAATATTATAGACAAGTAGTGATGATGCAACAATTCTTACAAGGCCGTTCTCTCTTTTTAGAAGGAACTGAGATGCTTTATACAAAACCAAATGATATTTCAGGACAAGATTATGAAAGAGTTCATAAAACCGATTTAGCAATAGATATTTTCAACTTAGGGACAACTGAGTTTAATGAAAATACCTATAAAACTACAGATTACGTAAATGGATTGAGATGGGAAAATTTAACAGAAGAAATCAAAAGAGATATATTTGCCTTTATATCTGAAATTAATAAATTTAAACTAAGAACATCATTCTTCAATTTAAGTAATTCAGAAGAAATCAACGAAAGCTATACTTTTAACTATGTATCAATGGAGAAAGGGGTTATTGATTTTAATATAAAAACATCTGAAGGGAAAATCCGTATAATTCATAATTTTAGAGAAGAGAAATATATTTATGAATCAAGTGGTCAAATTATTTTTGATAACAAACTTAAAAATAAAAATAAAATAGGCATTGCAGAGCCCAATTCAACAATTTTAATTAATACTAAAAAAAGTGATAGATCATTTTATTAAATAAATATTTTTTGACTATAATTGATATATGTCAATAATACTTAAAAAAGATACATATAAATTACACTTCGACAGAAAAATGGCTATTTTTACTATGATTTTAGTAGGTCTTACTATAACTATGCTAATAGTTGCTAATGTGTATTGAATAAATACTTATGATATTAAAGAAGTGGAAAAAATAGTTATAAGTTCCGGGAAGAAGCCAACGATTGATAATATGAATGCGTATGTCAAATTTAGAGCTATTTTTACAATTATTGGTAATACTCTTGTCATGGGTTTGTTTATGATTATTTTATGAATGGGGATATCTAAATTTAGATTAGGTCTAGGTTTTGGTGTTTTTTGAGTTATTTTATTTATAAGTAATGCTATTTCAACACCGTTTTATACTGTACAATCAGATGCCTTTGCAATTATTGTTGGTATCCTAAATGGTATTATTGGTATTTCAGTTCTTATATGATTATCTCAATTAATTTCTTATAGGCAAAGATTAAGACAAGAATTAGCTAACAAAAGAAGGTAAATGTGAAAAGAGTAGTCCCATATTCTAGAAAAAAATTTAGAGCAACATTATTTGTCTTGACATTAGTCACTATTTTTTCAGTATTCCAAATTATTATGACGTGGCTGCAACCTTTTATTTTTTCATGACACCTTATCCCAATTGAATCACTACCAGGAAATGAAAATACAAAAATTATTTCACTAAAAATTGTATCAATGGCAATAGAAATAATAGTCCTTTTAATAGTTGTTTTATTAGGAATTAAATCAAAGAAATCACTAGATAGAAAAGTATATATGAGTTCATGGATTAATGGATTAGTATTAGTTATTGCAACATTTATATTATTCTTTTTAATACCATCAGCAACACCAGTTAATTATTTATTACCTATAGTTGTTTTGTTTTGATATGTAGTTAGTTTATTTTAGGTGTATATACATCTATTTTTTTTATTCGAATATAATATAATTTGAATATATAAATTTGAGCAAAGGAGAAATATGAATAGAACACTTGTGAATGGTCTTGGTCAAGCTAAAGAGTCAAGAACTCTTGGTAATAGCCCTATTTCAGAACAAAAGTTTTTATGAAAACATAATTTTAAAAAAATTGATAATTTAAGAATCAAAAAAGAAATTAGTATTTATAAAGACAATGCTGAAAAATCTAAGGCTACAAATACGAATTATAAAATTTGGAAAAAAGGAAACTTAAAACTTAAAAAACTTTATTTCAATGCTTTCCATAAAGTAGAAGGTGAGTTAGTTTCAAAAGGGGTTTTAACTATTGCTCATGTTGGGGATGATGTAATTAAAAATATTTCTTCTTCAGATGCAAAAAAGAAAATCTCTGAATTCACTAATAAATTTAACTTAGTAAATGAGAAACTTGAGGTTATTTCAAATGAATTAGTTGCTTTATTGCTAATTCAAACTAAAAATTACGAAACTAATGAATTAGAAATACATAAAAATAAAATATCTCAGATAAAGTTAGATATTAATAATATTGTTGAAGAATTTAAAGCATATGCAAATGGATTTTGTAAAGATTTTATTTCTATACAATCTGTAAAATTAGATGAATCTTCTAAAGTAATAACTGATAGAGAGATATTAAAATCATTAAAAAAATCATTAAAAGAAAATGGCGAAAATATTAAGACTGAAATCATGAAAAGTATGGATGAATTTCAAGAAAACAAAAATCTAAATTGACTAGATAAATTAATATTAAAACCTAGAAAAAATGCTAAAAGAATGGCAAAAAGCAATATAGTTAAAGATACACTTAAAGACAATATTACAACTTCTTATGAAACTGAATATCAATATAATCAATCTCTTGTTTATCTTAAGTATGAAAATGAATTAATTGCCCAAAAACTTACTTTTAGTAAAGAACTAAATAAACTTATTGAGGAAAAAAATACAATTAAAGAACAAGGCTTCAATAAAGAAAAATATAAAAATAAAAAGGCTGAAATAGCCAAAATGAAAAAAGAAGCATGAAATGCTAAAAAGATTGAAATGAAAGCCGGTTCTTCTTCAAAAAGAGCAAAGACTGTTGAGAAAAAAAGTATTTTTAATCATTATGCAATTATGCAAAGGGATGCAAAAATCGAACTTAATCCAAAGTTCAAAATAAAAAACGCTATCGGTGCACTGAGAAGTAAGATCAAAAATGATTTAAAATTTCAAACCGAGGTTAGAGAAAATGAACTTAAGGATGTACTTCGCAAAACACCTGTTGAAACTTCAATAATTAAATATTGAATTGGTATTATTGCTGGAACAATATTCCCAGGTCTTGGAACCTTAATAATTGGAAAAAAAGTAAAGGGTGCTCTTCAATTAATGGGAACACTTTTGGTAATAATTATTTTAATGTGAATATTTGGTGCATTTCCATCAAGTTCTGGAAATGGATTATTTGGTCTTAGCAGTTTAGGGTATGATCCTAAAACAGCAACATCAAATTCTATTGGTATGTCTGGCGGAACTCCAAATGATGGTAGGTTTTATCTAGTTACAGGTACACTTGCTATTATTATGTTAGGTACTATTATTATGTATTGAATTATTTCTATTTTAGATAATATTAATCAACTTAATGCTGCAAGAATAGGGATGAGACCTTCAAATTGAAAAGAACAAAAGAAATTATTGAAAACACAAGGATTGCCTTATTTACTTTCTTTACCAGCAATGATATTTATTATTTTTATCGTTCTACTACCATTGATGGCTACAATTCTTATATCATTTACTGATTTTGGACAAAAAACATGAGAACCAGCTACAAAATCTTGAACAACATCAAATGGTGTTACTAATAAAATAAATTGAGTTGGTGGAGAACAATTTAAATTAATTTTCACTGTAATGGGTCCTGAAGTAAAATCAGTTCTTCTATGAACAATTATTTGAACTGTTGGCGCAACACTTACATTATTAATTATCGGTACTTTCTTTGCTTTGGTTGTTAACCAAAACAGAATAAAATTTAAAAATGTATTTAGAATTATTTATATTCTTCCATGGGCAGTGCCTGCATTCATCACAATTCTTTATTTCTCTATATTCTTTAGTCAAGATGGAGTATTCAATGAATTGTTTGGATCTAATATTAGGTGAGCGCACTCTGGAAGTAAAACGAAAATACTTATGATTTTTATGCAAGGTTGATTAGGTCATTCTTACATATTCTTATTAGTAACTGGTATGTTACAATCAATACCTAAGTCATTGTATGAAGCATCAAGAATTGATGGAGCTTCAAGTTTTAGACAATTTAGAACTATTACAGCCCCTATTATTGTTTCCAAGATCGCACCATTGCTAATTGGTCAATTTGTTTTTAACTTTAATAACTTTGGGTTGATTTACCTATTCAATGGTGGTGGAGATGTAATTGGAGCAGGAACAGCTGGACAACAAGATATATTCATTTCATGAATTTATAAACTTGTTTCTGGAACAGATTCTAGACCAGGTGCTGCAGCTGCAATGTCACTATTCATTTCAGTATTTACAGTTACCCCATCAGCATTTATGTTTGTACGAAGTAAAGCATTTAAAGGAGGTAGATAATGGCTGAACATAATTTTAAAGAAATAGCAACTCTTAATGAAGAATTAGACTATAAATATAAACCGTCATTAAATATCAAGCAAAATCAAGATGCTTTAATATCAAAAATTAAAAAAATAATTTTTTCTAAAATACTAGATTTCAGAAAAATTAATGATGAAAAATTAAAAGAAGAATTAAAAGTTGAATTGGAATTATTAGTTTCAAATCCTTTGAAAAAAATTACTTCATGAGAAGAAATTGAATTAAAAAAATTATATGTATCCTCAAAAGAGATTAAAGGGATTAAAGAAAGACTTAATTTCCCGGAAAAATCAAGAGAAATGCAGATATTATATAAGAAAGAATTAGTTGCAATTGAGGCAAAAAAAGCCAAAGTAATTGCTAAAAAAACCAAATGAGAAGATAAGACGGGATTTTTAGCTAAAAAAATGAATAAATCTTTTGAGATTAAATTAGCAAAAATAAACATTAGGGAGAAAGATTTAAAAAGTTTTATTAAAAACAAGTCTATTCTTAAAAAAGTTTATCTTTCAGATGAACCTCCTCTTACACCTGCTGGGTGAGTTAAATTATTTTTATCATATGGGTTTATGTTATTGTGAGCATTAATAATATTATGACCACTTGCAGAACTTGTTAAAGCAACATTAAATAACAATGCTATTAAGACATTGAATACATCAAGTTATGAATTTGGTTTTGATTCATTTTCTCGTTTATTTGGGAAAACTGATTTCGTTAACTGAATGACAAATACACTAATTATTGCTGGTATAACATCAGCTGCTACCGTATTCCTAGCATTGCTTATGGGATATGCATTCTCCAGATTTAGATTTAAAGGTAAAAAATCATCGCTAATATCAGTTATGTTATTACAAATGGTTCCTTCATTAGCTGCACTTACAGTTTTCTATGTTCTATATACAATATTGAATCAAAAATTTAACTTAAGTGGTTCAGTTGTCCTTATATTAATTTATGTTGGTGGTGGTGTGGCTGGTAATACCTTTATTATGAAAGGGTATATGGATTCAATTTCGACAGAAATTGATGAAGCTGCAAAAATTGATGGGTTGTCACAGTGAAGGATATTTACAAGAATTATTGTTCCATTAACTAAACCAATGATTGCTCTTGTAGGTCTATGATCATTTATCGGTCCATTTGGTGACTATATTTTGCCGGGATTATTATTATCAGATTCCAAAACATTTACTTTAGCTAAGGGTCTTCAAACATTAGCTTCTGATCCTAAAACAATGGATCAAGGTGCATTTGCTGCAGGTGCTATACTTGTTGCTGTGCCTGTATCATTACTATTCATCTCCTTAAGAAAATTCTTAGTAGGTGGAATAACAGCCGGGGGCGTGAAAGGATAATTATGGATATAAAATTTAAAAACATTGCAAAAAGATATGAGGGTAATATTGATTACACTTTGGAAGATATTAACTTAGATATAAAATCAGGAGAATTTGTCGCTCTTTTAGGGCCTTCTGGATGTGGTAAAACTACTCTTTTAAGAATGGTTGCCGGTTTAAATTCAATCACTAAGGGAGAATTAGTATTCGGTAATACGAAAGTAAATAACTTAGAACCAAAAGATAGGAATCTAGCTATGGTTTTCCAATCTTATGCACTCTATCCACATATGACTGTTTATAAAAATATGGCGTATTCACTCCAAATAAAAGGAGTTAGAAAAGAACAAATCGATAGAAGAGTTAAGGCTGTTGCTAAAATTTTAGAAATTGATCATTTACTTTTCAACAAACCATCAGAAATTTCTGGGGGACAAAGACAAAGGGTTGCCTTAGGTAGGGCAGTAGTTAGAAAACCAGCCATATTTTTAATGGATGAACCTTTATCTAACCTTGATGCTAAATTAAGAGAATCAATGCGTGTTGAATTGGTTAAAATTCATAAATTAGCAGGTTCAACAACTCTATATGTTACACATGATCAATTAGAAGCTATGACTATGGCTGATAAAATTGTACTATTTAATAATAGAAAGATTCAACAAGTGGGTTCTCCTTCAGAGTTATATAATAAACCAGCAAATTTATTTGTTGCAAACTTTATAGGATCACCTTCAATGAATTTTATAGATATTATTCAAAATGACGAAAAATTATCTATTGTTGCTACAAAACAAGCAATTACATTGCCTAAAAAACTTTCATCACTAATGGCACAAGATGAATGTGTATTAGGTATTAGACCAGAAAATTTAGAAATTCACAAGACAAAACCCGCAAAAGTTAAGAACGCTATTGAAGTTGTTGTTATAACTTCAGAGTTATTGGGTAAAGAAACTGTTGTGATAGGTGAATATTCAGCTAAAAAACAATTAAAAGTTGTTATTCCTCATCAAGAAAAATTTGTGATTGGTGATAGAATATGAGTTACTTGAGATGCAAACAGGTTACATTTATTTAACAAAGAAACAACTGAAAGAATGAATAAATAGGGTTTCCTATTTTTTTATTTTTTTAAAAGGTGTATATACATGTATAAGCGCATTGTTTGGAAGCGTAAAATATAATTAGACACAAATAAAGAGAAGTGTCGGTTTAAAACCAATTTAATTAGGAGAAAATATGACAAACACCAAAAAAATCGTATTAGGTGGACTTACAGCACTAGCAGCAGTGGCGGCGCCAATCGCTACAGTTGTTTCATGCGGTAGCTCTTCAGAGGGAGAGATGGATAGTACAATCGTAATACAAGCCGAGAAAGAATGAACATCTGCATATAAAACAATTATTTCTGACTTTGAAAAAAGTGATACAGGTAAAAAATTAATGAAAGATAACGGAATTGATAAAATTAAAGTACAAGAAATGGGTTCATTTGATGTAGAACCTCAGTTCCAAAATAAAGGTATAAATGATGCAACAACACCAGATATATTCTTATTCGCCAATGATAAATTTGATTTTTACAGATCAAATAAATACCTAAAAGCATTTAATGAAAAAACAGCTGATGAATTCCTAAATAACCATGCCAAAGGTGAAAAATTTGTTGCGGGTACATCAGCAAATATTTCACAATCAAAAATGTATGGAATTCCTGAAAATGTTGAAGCTATGATTAAACTTTATGATGAGAAAAATAAAGATGTTTCAAAACTTAAAACAGTTACAAAATATGGTAACTTATGAATGTCAGCTGGTTACTTTAACTTAACAGCAGAACAAGGTAAATCAAAAGATGCAAAAATATATGGTTCTGATGGTTTTAACTTAAGAGACATTGTTTACACAGGTGACAATGGCAAATTCTTATCAGTATTAAATGATGATAAATATAAAAAAGATACAATTGCAACTAAAGCTGAAGCTAAGGCTGCTATTGAATCTGGATTTAAGAACATTTTAACTAAAATTAAAGAATTGCCTAATGGATTGCCTGCTGATGCATTAGTTGGTAAAACTGAAAATGATGAAGTGAATAAATTCTTCACTAAAAACATTGATAAACTTTCTACATTTGATGGACCATGAGCAATTTCCGCTTTAGAAAAAGATTCAAAATCTACTATTAAAGCTGAAGCTCCTACAACTACTGATGCATGAACACAATGAGGTGGTGGATGATCTTATGGAATGAATGCAAGAGTTTCAGATGGTAAAGCAAAAGTTATGGAAGCATTAATTGGTCAATTTTACAATGACAAATATGCAGAATTACTATTTAAAGAAGCTGGAAAAGTTTCTCCAACTGAATCTGGTAAAGCTAAATTAACTACAAAAGACTATATAACTAAAACTTCTACAGTTCCTCAAGCTATTTACAAAACTAGTGTATTACCTAAACCTGTTGACGGTGCATTTAACTCAGCTGGTGTTTGAACAGTATATTCAAACTTAATGAGTGCTAAGGCTAGTCAAATTACCGCTGGTAAAATTACAAGCAAAGAATTATCCAATGAATTCATTAATAATTTAACAAAATCAATTGCAAATGCTAACGCTAAAAACGGTAGATAATATATTAAAATCAATTTATAATGCTATACTTAAACTTAAAATTTAAGTGCAGCATTTTTTTATTCCATTAAATTAAATTTTGATATCAGAGCATATACAAAATATTATTATAAATTTATTTATTTTTGTATCTTCAGGTTTATATCAAAATAAAAGTAACAAATTTAATACTTCATTAAAGGAGTGTGTATTTTATACCAAAACATATTCCAAAGTAATAAATAAAATTATTTGAAACTTATGAGTTACTAATGAAATAACAAAAGAGTATTTTAAATCTATAAATTTAAAGGAAACAAAAAGTTCAAATACAAAAAAGATGTCGCAATTATTTAATTATGAAATTAGATAAGGAAGTCTAGATTTATCTATATTATAAAAAAATGAAAAATGATTGATAACAACTTTTATAAAAGTAATCATATTTATCTGTCTGTTGCAATAAGTCCTAAAACAGAATACAACAATACCAAATTAGGGTTTTGATATGTTAAGGAATTTAAATAGATGACTTCGTTATTTGTGGCAAAAACATACCTCGATATTCCATGTATTTAGTTCAAAATATAAAAGTTATAGCTTTTATTGGTAGAATCGATAATTCTTTGAATAATAGATAATTCAAGAAATTATTTTGTCATTTAAAGGGAAAATACTTGGATTATATGGAAACTCAAAAATATATAAAGGAATAGAAAGCACATCTCTTAGTGCATCTAAAAAAAGCACAATGAAAAGTATCGACTCTCACCATTACTTATGAAATCTAAAAATTGTTTACAATAACATATTAACTTTTCTTAATTGTTAAGAACAATATTAAAAACAAGTATTTTATATAATTTAGTTGGGTACATATATGTACTGTAATTAGATTAAGGGGTAAAAATGAATAAAAATAAATTACGTTTGACACTTGGTGTGCTTTCAAGTTTTGCAATTATCACCATCCCTATAGCTACAGTCATTTCTTGTGGAGAAGATAAAAAAGAAATAACTACCTTGAATATAATGAGCGATGAAGGAATGAATGCTATTAAAAAGGAAAAAGAAATTGTTTTAGAGGTAGATAGTGTTTCAAAAGCTAGCGTAGATAAAGTTGTTGCACTAATATTAAATTCAGTTCCAGATGAAAATATGCAAAATGATGGCATCTTAGATGCTGATGGAAAAACTATAAATATATTAAGCGAAAAAGATCAAACTATATATTTTAATAGTTTGGCTACTTTCACAAAAAAAGATAATTCCAAAGGAAGAACAAGAGAACTTTATGAAGGTTCATATGCTTCCTTGACAAAAGACGCTTTAGGTATAAAGAATATTACTTTTAGCTGAACTAATGGTGAAACTTTTAAAATTGAAATAGACAATAAAATGAGTAATAAACTAAAAAACTTACATTCATTTATAGTTAGAAAAATGTCTACTATTGAATTCGCAAAGATGATTGAATATACTAAAATCATTAAAGAAACTTCTGATCAAGATATAAAAGATGAATATACCGAGAAATTAGATAAATTAAAAACAGTCGTTGAAAACGATCATAAAGAAATACAAGCAAGAAAGCAAGCTTTGTTTAACTTTATAAGTGCGCAAGTTAAAAAAGAGGTTGAATAATGACAAAAAACAATAAGTTTAAACTAAAAATAATCTATATATTTTTATACACAGCAACCCTTATCACTTTATTTGTAACGACAAAAAATAATGGCGGTATTTTAAAGGGGGATATGATACCGTGAATCTTAGGTATTGCAACTGGGTTATTTGGTATTGCTGTTTCCTTTCCATTTAATAAAAGAAAATGTAAATTAAATATGGATAAAATTATCTTACTTTCAATATTAATGATAATTAACTTATTGTCTATTATTTTCTCAATACTTGATATAGTGGGAATTAAGAATTATATTGTAACTGCAATTATTTTTGTGACTGCAACACCTATAACTATCTCCTCCCTTTTTAAACTAGATAAAAATTAGTTAACAAAAACTCATTCTTGAATATATGATATAAGAATTAAAATAAGTGATCTCTCCATGTAAATTGGTGAGATTTTTTTAATATGCTTTTCTTAAATAAAATGTATTTCGTAATATATCCACGTTTTCCTTTATTTTGTCGGCGGATATATTTACTACATATTTAAACTTTCCCTCAATTAAACTTAAATCATAATCCATAGAATAATAAATAATGGATACATTGAAAAATAGAAAGGGGTATTTCTTAACATGTCAATTGTTATAATATAAAAAAAGATTGTGATTAAAAATACCAGCTCTTGCCGGTACTTTTAAAATCTAACGTGTGTAATCTATTTGTTCCACTTTATTAACTATTGTAAGAATTTTTAATATTATTGAACTTTATGCTCTTTTCCTCTAAACCTTTTATCTAGAGTTTTTTTTCTTAATCTAATTGATTCAGGTGTAACTTCTACAAGTTCATCAATCTCAATGAATTCTAGTGCTTCTTCAAGCGAAAGTACAATTGGTTCAGGAACTCTGATTGACTCATCAGTACCTGAAGAACGAACGTTTGTTAGTTGTTTGTTTTTAATTGGGTTAACATCAAGGTCATTTGCTCTTGAGTTGACACCAATAATCATTCCTTCATAAACCTCTGTTTGGGTACCGACAAATAAGTCACCTCTTTCGGAAATTTTTCATAGTGAATAACCCATTGTTTTACCTTTAACATTTGAGACAAGAACACCATTTTTTCTTCCTTCAATCACACCAGCATATGGTCCATATTCATGGAAAGTTTTTTCAAGGATACCTGTACCTCTTGTTTTTGTAATAAATGATTGTCTAATTCCAATTAATCCTCTTGTAGGAATAATAAATTCCATGTTTGTTTGTCCATTATGTGAATGCATGTTTGTCAAATTACCTTTACGCTCAGCCATTAATTGAATTATTGTTCCTGAGAATTCATCGTCACAAGTAATTTGTGCCATTTCATAAGGTTCTAATTTTTTACCATTTTCTTCTTTGATAAGAACTTTAGGTTTTGAGACTGCAAGTTCAAATCCTTCACGTCTCATATTTTCAATTAGAACTGAAAGGTGTAATTCACCTCTACCTTGAACTTCAAATCCTTCAATTCCTTCAATTTTGTTAACTTTTAAAGCAACATTTGTTTCTAACTCTTTAGTAAGTCTTTTTTCAATTAAACTTGATGTAACATGTTTACCTTCTCTACCATTTAGTGGAGATTTATTAACAAGGAAGTTCATTGAAATTGTTGGTTCTTCAATTTCAATTTTTTCCATTGGTTCAGGATTTTCTATTGAAGAAATAGTATCCCCGATTGTAATATCAGCAACACCAGCAACTATACATAAATCACCAGGTTGAATTGTAGATACTTCTTTTCTATCAAGTCCATCATTAACAAATATTTTTGAAAATCCAACTGTTTTAATATCCCCATTTGAATTAATTAGTGAATATCTTCCTTTTTGAGTAAGTGTTCCTTTAACTAATCTTCCTAACCCTAATCTTCCTAAGTATTTATCATACTTCAGTGATGAAATTTGCATTTGAACATTTTCATCAGCAGTATGCGGATACTCTTCAACATGATTAATAAGCGTTTTAAATAAAGGCTCTAATGTTTCAGAATCATCATCCATTGAAGTTTTCATAATACCATCTCTAGCTGCACCATATAAAATTGGAAATTCCATTTGTTCATCTGTTGCATTCAGTTCCATAAAAAGTTCAAGAACCATGTCAACAACTTCCGCTGGTCTTGCGTCTTGCTTATCTATTTTATTAATAACTAGTATTGGTTTCAGTCCATTTTCAAGTGATTTTTTTAAAACAAATCTTGTTTGTGGCATTGGCCCCTCAGAAGAATCTACCAAAAGCATTACTGTATCAACATTTTTGATAATTCTTTCTACTTCACCTGAAAAGTCAGCATGACCTGGTGTATCGACAACATTAATCTTTGTATCTCCATATTTAATTGAGCAATTTTTAGAGTAAATTGTAATCCCTCTTTCTCTCTCAATATCATCACTATCCATGATTTGTTCAACTCTTTCATCTCTTTCGTTAAATGTTCCTGATTGTTCTAACAGTGCATCCACTAATGTTGATTTACCAGCATCAACATGAGCAATAACTGCGACGTTTAAAATTTTATTCATTATTTTCCCCTATTCCTTTTTCAAAAGTATTATAGAGAGTAAAGTGTCTAAAATTACAAAAACTATTTTTACTATTTTATAAAAACTTCAATATAATTTATTTATATGAAAATAGAAATACAAAAAATACAAAAAATTTGGGACTTTATAAGTTCACAAAAATACATAACAATTTGTACTCATGTTGATCCTGATGGGGATACAATTGGTACATCAATAGCTCTTAAAGAATTTATAGAAAATAACACTAGCGTTAAAGAGGTTAGAATATCAGGTGGGGATATGCCTGAAATGTTTAATTATATTACAAATGATATTGAAGATGATGTTGATGATGAATACTTCAATAAATCACAGGTAATAGTGGTCGATACTTCTAATAAGGCGCGTATTTGAGATGAAAGAGTTGTGACTAAAGATTCAATTAAAATTGATCACCATAAAGAACAAGAGGAATGATTAATGGGTATTGGTGGAGATTATTGACCTGCATGTGGGCAATTATTAGCTGAAATGGCTTTTATGTTGAATTTAAAATGGACTGAAAAAGCAAGAATTGGAATTACAACTGCAATTGTTACAGACACTGAGAATTTTACTCAAAGAAATATAGGTTTCAAAACATTTGATGTAATGACACAAATGTTAAAAGATGGTCATAATTATCTAGATGTTATTCCAAAATTATTACCTTCTGCAGAAGAAACAAAATTAATTAATTCATTTATGAAATATGTAACTTATGAAAAAGATATGATTATTTTTTACACTACTGAATATGTTCCTAGAAGTATTTATAGGACTTTAGTAGCAAGAGTTTCATCAGTTTCTGATGTTGAGGTTACACTATTTATTGGAGGAACACCAAAACCTGGTATGTTGCGTTGTGGATTAAGATCAAAAGGTAATGTTGATGTTTCTGTCATTGCAGAATCACTTGGTGGCGGTGGTCATCATGCTTCTTCAGGGTTCAAAGTTCCTAGTGATACTAAACTCGAAGATATAGTTAGAGTTGTTAAAAAATACATTTAATAATTTAATTTAAAAAGTGCTATAATTATTTAGTCAATAGAATATAAGTTTTAGAGATGCCTGAGGTATCTCTTTCTTATTACCAAGGAGGGATGATAAAATGTTAGAAAAATTACAAGCCAAATTTGGCGAAAAAATTATAAAAGCATCATGAGAAGAAGAAGCTGGTTCTAAATTTTTAAGAATAGCAGTCAGAGAACCAAATTTAGATAAATTAACATTAATTTCAAGGGAAATTTCTGATTATCTAGATACGATAGATAATTCTGATAGTGAATACTTTTTAGATATTGCATCTGAAGGAACTGAAAAAAATATTTCTTTTGAAGACCTTGGGGGCATGCAAAATGAAAATATATCTGTTATATTAAAAAGGCCTATTAAAGACAAGATTCAATTTGAGGGTGAGTTATTAGAAAAGTGTGAAGATAACTTAACAATTAGATGGAATGCAAAAGGTCAATTTAGAAAACAAAATATACATATTGAAAATATAGAAAAAATAAATCTATCAGCAAAAGTTAAAAAGGAGAAAAAATAATGCCAAAAACATTAAATAAAGAACAATTATTTATTGCAATTGATGAAATTGCTAAAACACAACAACTTTCAAGGGAAGAAATCGATGCTATCTTAGAAGAAGCTGTAACTAAGTCATTTCATTCAAAATTTGACCCAGATGCAGACTTAACACTAGTTATTAACAGAGAAGAAAATGAGTTTAAATTAATTAACAACGCTAAAGTTGTTGTTGAAGAAGAAGAATCAGAAATGGAACCTGAATTAAGAACTGTTGAGATTCCTTTGCATATTGCTAAGCAAATAAACCCTTCAATTAAAATTGATGATACTATAGCTGAGGAAGTTTCATTTGAAGTGTATTCAAGAACTATTGCTCAACAAATCAAACAACTTTTAATTCAAAAAATTAAAGAAACAAGAAAAGCTATGATTTATGCAAAACATAAAGGTTTAGTTGGGGAAATGGTTTCAGCTACGGTTACTACATCTGCTAGAACATTTGCTGCACTTAAATTAGATGATGGTACAGATGCATTTATGCCAGGACCTCTTAAAAACCCAAGAATTCAGATGAAACTTGGAGAAAGAGTTAACGTGTATGTTGAAGAAGTTCTTGAAGATTCTAAAGCTGCTCAAATTATCGTTTCAAATTCATCGCCAACAATGGTTAGAAGAGTTCTGGAACAAGAAGTTCCTGAAATTATGGATGGTACTGTAGAAATAGCAGGGATGTCACGTATAGTTGGTGAGAGAACTAAAGTTGCTGTTAAAGCTATGAATGAATCAGTTGATCCAGTTGGTGCCATTATTGGTGCTGGTGGTGAGAGAATTTCTAGAATTGTTGAAAAATTACAAGGTGAAAAACTTGATGTTATTAGATTTTCAGAAAATTTAAATGAATTTGTTGCTTCAGCTATATCACCTGCTAAAGTTGTTGGTATTTTAGATAAAGATGGTTTCGCAGATAAAAAAATCGTTATCGTTCCTAATGTTCATCACACACTTGCAATTGGTAGACGTGGTTCTAATGCTAGATTAGTTGCTGAACTTGCAAAAGTAAGAGTGGATATTACTTCAATTGATCAAGCTAGAGAAGCTGGTCTTGAGTTTACATTTAACGGTAATCTTACTGAAGATGAATTAAGAAGAATTGAATCTGGTGAAAAATTAAATAAAAGACCTAGAAATAATACTTCATTCTCAAAACCTACAAATATAAAACTTGATGATATTCAAGGAGAAATAGAAGATTTCAATGAAAATGTCGAGGATACACCATTCTTACCAGTTGAAGAAGAAGAGACAATCTTCTCAGATGCAGAACTTAAAGAAATGGAATCACAATTTGAACTTGATGATGAACTTGCGGATTTTGCAGATGTGGATTTTTCAGATTTAGATGAAATCGAAAATAAATAATCTAAGAACGTGCATCATTACTAATGGTAAATTTGACAAATCTAAATTAATAAGAGTTGTTAGATACCAAGGTGAATTTAAAATTGATAAGAATCATAACTTGCCCGGGCGTGGTGCTTATTTTCAAAAAAATAAGAACATCGTTGATGAAATAAGAAAGAAAAGATTACTTCATAGAGCATTTAAAGAAAATGTTCCTAATGAAGTTTATGAAGAATTAATTAAATATATAAGGGAGGAAGAAAATGGCAGATAAAAGACAAACCAATATAAAAGATGTTAAATCTCAAATGAAAGAGGTAAAGACAGAGCTTAAAGATGGTGTATTCATTTATACAGGACCAATGACAATTGCGGAATTTGCTAATAAAATTCAACAACCTGCAAACGAAATCATCAAACATTTCTTTATGCAAGGAAAAATGTACAACTTAAACATGACTCTTGATGAAGAACAAATTGGTGAATTATGTATGGAATATGAATATGATTTCCAACAAAAAACAGAAGTTAATGCTTCTAATTTCATGGAGGAAATGGAAGTTGAGGAAGATAGTAAAAATCTCCAAGACAAACCTCCAATTGTTACAATAATGGGGCACGTTGATCACGGTAAAACTACTCTAATTGATAATATTAGAAATGCAAATGTTGCCGAAGGAGAAGCTGGGGGAATTACTCAACATACAGGTGCATATCAAATTGAGCATGAAAATAAGAAAATTACTTTCTTGGATACTCCAGGACATGAGGCCTTTACAGCTATGCGTTCAAGAGGGGCAAAAGTAACTGATATTGTTGTTATTGTTGTGGCTGCAGAAGATGGTGTTATGCCTCAAACTAAAGAAGCTATCGATCATTCAAAAGCTGCTAAAGTTCCAATTATCGTTTTTGTTAATAAAATGGATAAACCTGGTGCTAATGCTGATAAAGTTAAAGCTGACTTATCTGCACATGATGTTATTGCTGATGATTGAGGTGGGGATGTACAATTTGTGTATGGTTCAGGCCTTACAGGGATGGGTATTCCAGAATTATTTAACGCCATTAATTTAGAAGCTGAGATGCTTGAATTAAAAGCTAATCCAGATAGATTACCAATGGGAACAGTTGTAGAAGCTCACTTAGACAAAGGTAGAGGTTCTGTTGCAACAATTATTGTTGAAACAGGAACTATTATGCCAAGAGACTTTATTGTTGCAGGTGCACACTATGGTAGAGTTAGAACACTTCAAGACACAACTAATGAAAAAATTGAATCTGCAGGACCTGGAACACCAGTTATTATTACTGGGCTAAATTATACTCCATCTGCTGGAGATAGATTTGTTGGTTTTAAAGATGAAAAATTTGCTAAGGCTCTTGCTCAGGAAAAAGCATTTGTTGATAAACAACAAGAACTTAAAGCTAGAAATGCTGTTCATATTGAGGATGGTGTTAAGGTTCTTAATATTATTGTTAAATCAGATGTTCAAGGTACTGCTGAAGCTGTTAAATATTCATTGGGTAGAATAGCTAATGAAGAAGTAGTTGTAAATATTGTTAGAGCATCTGTTGGTGCTATTACAAAATCTGATATCTTGCTTGCACAAGCTTCTAATTCAATTATTTATGGTTTCAATATTCGTCCAACGGGTGATGTTAAGCAATTTGCTGAACAAGAAAAAATAATTGTTAAAACTCATACAATTATTTATAAAATGATTGAAGAAGTTGAAGCAATTTTAAAAGGTATGCTTGCACCTAAATTTGAAGAAAAAGTTATTGGTCAAGCTAAAATTATTAAAGTTATTTTCTCATCAAAAGTTGGTAACATTGCTGGATCACTTGTTATTGATGGTGTTGTAAAATCAGGTTCAAAAATGCGTCTTATTCGTGATGGTAGAACAATTCATGAAGGTATTCTTGACTCTTTACAAAGAGGACCAGATCAAGCTAAAAAGGTTGAATTAGGTAAAGAATTCGGTACACATATCAAAAAATTCAATGATATTCGTGAAGAAGATGTTATCGAATGTTACGAAGATGTTGAAATTGAGGTTAAATAATGTCTACAGTAACACATCAAAAGAAAGAAAAAATGTTTTTGAGAGCAGTTTCGCAAATTATCTCAGAAGAGATTAAAAACGTCAATGTTTCTTACTCAACTGTAACTGATGTTAAACTTTCAAGAGATGGTTCACATTTAAATGTTTATTTAACATTTGAAAGTAGTAAAGAACGTTCGCTAGAGTCTTTGCAAAAAGCTAGAGGTTTTATTAGAACACAACTTTCAAAGAGAGTTTCTTTAAGGAAAGTTCCAGAAATCCACTTGAAACACGATAGTTCAATGGAAACTGGTAAAAGAATAGATGAGATTCTTGAAAATATTAAAAATAATGAAAAATAGTGCATTTGCACTTTTTTTAATCTGGAATAAATACTTTAATATTAAAGATTATCACTTTATTTATTGTGAATAACCTTAAATAAGTTAAAATATATTTATATGTTCATACTACTAGATAAAGAAAAAGGAATTTCTTCTTTTAAAGCTATTAATAATTTTAGAAGAGAAAATAATATAAAAAAAATTGGTCATACAGGAACACTTGACCCTCTTGCAACTGGTTTATTATTGGTGGCTTCTGATGAAGATACTAAATTAATAGATTTTATAGACAAAGGAGAAAAAACCTATATTGCAACTATGGAATTAGGTTGTACTTCTAATACATATGATTCCGAAGGTGAAATTAAGTATAGTAATAATGCATTACCTTCAAGTGAAAAACTAGAATATGAATTGCAAAATTTCATTGGAATTCAAGAACAAATGCCACCTATATTTTCAGCAAAAAAAGTTAATGGAACTTCAGCTTATAAATTAGCAAGAGAAGGTAAGGAAGTTAAATTAAAAGCGTCAACTATAAAAATTAATAAAATTAAGTTACTTTCATATAATCTTAAAATAGCTACATTTGAAGTTAATGTCTCAAGAGGTACTTATATTAGATCTATTATTCATGATTTGGGTCAAATATTAGGTTGCGGAGCAATAATGACAGAACTTAGAAGGACAACTATAGGACCTTTAAGTGAGTCGGACCTCGGAATTGATATAAATATTGATAAATTATTGACTTTACCAATAATTGAACTATCAAAACAGGAAATTAAAATTCTTGTTAATGGTATTTCAATTCCTAATACTAGTGAAAAAAAAGGTAAATTTATTGCAAAGGTAAATGGCATTATTTGCGGGATTGTTATTTTAGAAGAACGTATTAAATCACAAAAATTATTTGGTAAAAAGATTGGACAATTATAATGAAAGTATTTTATTTCCCTAAAAAAGTAGAGGTTCAGAACCCAGTAATAATAATGGGTTCTTTTGATGCAATTCATATTGGACATCTTGAATTGATTAAAGCGGCAAAAAGAACTGGGAAACCAATAATTTTAATGATGTTTGAAAAACCTTATGAATTACCAAAGAAAACAAAAGAGATGTTTGAGCAATTGGAAGTTAGATTACAAAAATTATCAAATATGGAAATTGATTATTCGATGTTATTGAAAAATGATTTACATACACTTTCTTTGCAACCTGAGGCCTTTATAAAAGAAATTAAGGAAAAGTATAACCCTTCACTTATAGTTTGCGGTAGAGACTTTAAATTTGGTAGAGCAGCAGCTGGCAATGTACAACTTCTAGAGAAGATATTTGGAAACGTAGAGATTGTAGAACTCAAGAAAATTTCAGATGTAAAAATATCAACTTCAATAATCAAGGAACAAATCCCCTTTGGTGAATTAGAGTTTGCAAATTCGCTACTAGTATCACCATGAACAACTAATGTTCAAATAAAAACTAAGAATGACTTTATTCTAGATAAACATTCTATAAAACCACACTCTGGTTTTTATGCAGCAACAGCAATAGAAAATAATATTATGTATCATTGTGTAATTCACGTTACAAGAAAAGGTGAGTATTTCATACATATGTTAAATAATAAGGAAAATTTACAAAATAAATTCTTTTCTTTATCATGGTGAAGACAATTAGAAATCACTATTAAGGATGAAAATGATGAAATTAGAGAAGAACATTTAAAAGCTGCTAATCTTTTCTTTAAAAATAGTTTATAATGTTTAAGCAATAAAGCGTTGTAATACTCGGTTTGGATATCAGTCCGAATTCTTGCTGGGGTTACATTAAAAAAACAAGGAGGACAAAATGGCAGTTTCAAAAGAAAGAAAACAAGAATTAATTATTAAATTTGGTGGAGATGCTAAAAATACAGGTTCAATAGAAGCTCAAATCGCAATCTTAACTGAAGATATCAATATTCTTACACCACACTTTAAAGCTAATCACAAAGATAACCACTCAAGAAGAGGTTTCTTAGCTAAAATTCAAAAACGTAAAGATTTAATTAAATATCTTAAATCACAAGATTTTGAGAAGTATCAAGCACTTATTAAAGAGCTTGGACTTAGAAAATAATGCACTTTGCATTATTTTTTTTAACTTTTTTTTGAATAATATTAGTGGTATTGCTCATTAAAATGAAAAAGTTGAATATTTGTATATACATTAGTAAAAATTGGGTTTATAATTTATACATGTGATATTAGATTTTTTTTACAGAATAACACATTTCAAAAGGAGAGAATATGAAAATTGTAGTTTTAGGAGCCAACCATGCAGGTACATCTTTTATTAGAACACTTGCAGTAAAAACACAAGAACACGAAATAATTGCTTATGACAAAAATAGCAACATTTCATTTTTAGGATGCGGTATTGCATTATGGGTTTCAGATGAATTTAAAGATCCAAAAGGATTATTTTATTCATCGCCAGAAGAATTAACATCAATGGGTGTAACAGTTAAAATGGAACACGAAATAATTGAAGTTAATACAGAAAAAAAACAAGTTAAGGTCAAAAACTTAAAAACAGGTGAAGAATTTTATGATACATACGACAAATTAGTTTATTCAGGGGGTACTTGACCTATTGTACCGCCTTTTAAAGGTATCAATTTGAATAATATTTATATTTCAAAATTATTCCAACATGCTCAAAAAATAAAAGAACTAGCAAAAGATAAAAACATTAAAAATGTTGTAGTTATTGGTGCAGGTTATATTGGTATTGAATTAGTTGAAGCATTTAATAAAGCAGGTAAAAATGTTACATTAGTTGACATGCAAGGAAGAGTTATTTCTAGATATTTTGATGAAGAATTTACATCAAAAATGGAAGAAAGAATGACAAAAGATGGAATTAAAATTCAAATGAATGAAAAAGTTAAAGAATTTATTGGTGATGGCAAAGGTAATGTTGCAAAAGTTGTTACTGATAAAGGTGAATATGATGCTGATATGGTTATATTATCAATTGGATTTAGAGCACAAACAAAAATGCTTGAAAACCAAATAGATTTAGATGAAAAAAATAAAACAGTTTTAGTTAACGAATTTATGCAAACATCTGATAAAGATGTATATGCATTGGGTGATTCAGTTTCTCTAATGCACAATTCATTAGATAGACCTATGCACGTTGCTTTGGCTACTAACGCTGTTAAAACAGGTCTTGTAGCAGCTCATCACGTTTTAGGTACTAACTTACCATTCCCTGGTGTACAAGGTACTAATGGTATAAATGTTTTTGGTTGTGTATTTGCATCAACAGGTATTTCAGCAGAAACAGCAAAAGCTATGAATGTTGATTTTAAAGAAACATATTGAGAAGATAAAGATAGACCAGAATGAATGCATAACGCTGAAGATGTTCAAATCAAGATTGTATTTGATCCTAAATCACTTAGAATTTTAGGTGCTCAAATTGGATCTTTTGGTAATGCAAATCATACAGAAGCAATCTTTATGCTTTCATTAGCAATTTCTAAAAAAATGACTTTACTAGATATTGCTTTAATGGACTTTTACTTCTTACCACACTATAACAAACCTTTCAATTATATACTTCAATCAGTTCTTAATGGTTTGGAAAAATAAATGAAAAAATATAAATATATAGATAAAAACAAAGTGTGACAAGATGAAAAAGAATTTTTTAGATTTTTAGATGTAGACGGAAAATTAATTAATAAAAATTTTAAAACAACAGTATCAAAAGAAGAACTTTTAAGAGCATATAAATATATGATTTTATCAAGACAACAAGATACATATATGTCTCAATTACAAAGACAAGGTAGAATGTTAACTTTTGCACCAAACTTTGGTGAAGAAGCACTACAGGTTGCTGCAGCATTATCACTAAAAAAAGAAGATTGATTAGTACCTTCTTTTAGAAATAATGCAGCAATGTTAATGAAGGGTGTTCCTTTGAAAAATCAATTTCTATATTGAAATGGAAATGAAAAAGGAAACTATATGCCTGAAGATGTAAATGTATTTCCAATAAATATAGTTATCGCTACTCAGTATTCACATACTGCAGGTATTGCATTTGCATTAAAACAACAAAAGAAAAAAGCTGTTGCTATGACATTTATTGGAGATGGTGGTACTTCTGAAGGTGAATTTTATGAAGCTATGAATATTGCCTCAGTGCACAACTGACCAGCGGTCTTTTGCGTTAATAATAACCAATGAGCAATTTCAACTCCAACACATTTAGAAACATCTGCTGCTACAATAGCTGCAAAAGCTGCAGCTGTTGGTATTCCAGCTATTCGTGTAGATGGTAATGACTTGATTGCTTCTGCTGAAATAATTAAGGAAGCTGTTGAATATTCAAGGGAAGGTAATGGCCCTATTTTAGTTGAATTCCTAACTTGAAGACAAGGACCTCATACTACTTCTGATAATCCAAGAGTGTATAGAACAAAAGAACGTGAAGAAAAAGAAGAAAAATGAGAACCAATTCATAGAATTAAAAACTATTTAATTGAAAAAAATATTTGGACTGAAGATGAAGATAAAAAACTTTGAGATGAATATTTAGAATTAGTTAAAAGTGCTTATCAAGAATCTTTAAAAGAAAATAATAGAGAAGTTGAAGATGTATTTAAACACACATTTGAAGAAATGACACCTGAATTAAAAGAACAACAAGAAGTTGCGATTCAGTTTGAAAAGGAGGGTTTTAATGATTAAGTTAAATAATATTGAGGCTCTTAATAATGCCTTAACAGTAGCTATGGAAAAAGATGAAAGAATAGTTCTTTTTGGTGAAGATGCCGGTTTTGAAGGTGGTGTTTTTAGAGCTACTCAAGGATTACAAGAAAAATTTGGTGAAGATAGAGTATTTGATGCACCAATTGCTGAATCTACAATCGCTGGTACAGGGGTTGGATTAGCTATTGCTGGTATGAAACCAATTGTGGAGATGCAATTTCAAGGATTTTCTTATGCATCATTCCAACAATTATTTACACATGCTGCAAGAATTAGAAATAGATCAAGAGGAAGATTTAGTTGTCCACTAATAGTTAGAATGCCAATGGGTGGAGGAGTTAGAGCGCTTGAACACCATTCAGAAGCTATTGAAGCTATGTTCGCTCATGTTCCTGGTATAAAAGTTGTTATGCCATCAAATCCATATGATACAAAAGGAATGATGCTTGCTGCTTTAAAATCAAATGATCCAGTAGTATTTTTAGAATCTAAGAAAATTTATAGATCATTTAAACAAGAAGTTCCTGAAGGTGAATATGAAGTTGAACTAGGAAAAGCAAATATTATTAAAGAAGGTGAGTCAATTACTTTGGTAACTTACGGTGCTCAAGTTCATGATTCTATTAAAGCTATTCAAAACCTTGGAAAAGAAGGATCAAATATTGACGTTGAATTAATTGACTTAAGAACAATTTCACCAATTGACACAGAAACAATTATTAATTCCGTTAAAAAAACAGGTAGATTACTAGTAGTTCATGAAGCTGTTAAATCATTTTCAGTTTCATCTGAAATTATAACTAGGGTTAATGAAAAAGCTTTTGAGTATTTAGAAGCTCCACTTTCAAGATTAACTGGATTTGATATAACAATACCACTTGCTACTAGTGAAAAAATTCACTCAATAACACCAGAAAAAATAGCAACTAAACTAAAAGAAATAATGGCCTTTAAGGCGTAGGAGAAATATGAAAAAAATATTGTCAACGCCAGTCGCAAGAGCGATGGCTAAAAAATTAAATATCGATATAACAAAAGTTATTGGAACTGGTCCAAATAATAGAGTTATGAAATCAGATATTGCAACTTGAAATAAGAGTGAAGTTATAGAAACTAAAAAACAACCTAAAGAAACAATTAATGTTTCAAAAGTTGAAACAACAATGGAAGATAAAAGAATTAAAGCTTCTCCTTTAAGAAAAGGTATTGCAAAAGCTCTTAAAAATTCTTGAAATCAAGTGGCTTATGTTAACTTAGTTAGTGAAGTTAATGTTACAAACCTTTGAGATTTAAGAAAGAAAATTAAGGATCCCGTTTTAGAAAAAACAGGTGTTAAATTAACTTTTTTACCATTCATTGTATTAGCAACAATCAAGGCTATTCAAAAATATCCTATATTTAACGCTAAATATGATTCTAAAACAGAAGAAATTGTCTATAAAAAAGAAATTAACATTGGTATTGCAGTTGATACTGACAAAGGTTTACTTGTTCCAGTAATCAAAAATGCTAACAATATGTCTGTTGTTGAAATTTCAAGAGAAATTATTAGATTAGCAAAAGCATGTAAAGACGGAACTATTAAACCAAGTGAAATGCGAGATTCAACATACACAATAACTAATTATGGTTCTGTTGATGCATTATTTGGAGTTCCAGTAATAAATCATCCAAACCTAGCAATAACAGGAATGGGTACTATTAAAGATAAAGTTTACATTGTTGGTGATGAAATGAAACCAGGTAAAGTTCTTTATTTAACAACAGCTGGAGATCATCAATGAGTTGATGGAGGAGACATTGGTAGATTTAATTATGAAATAAGAATATTGCTAGAAAACCCTGAAGTTTTACTAGCTTTACAATAAAGAGGAGAAGAAATGTATAAATTTAAATTCGCCGATATCGGAGAAGGATTACACGAAGGATTAGTTGGGGAAATTTACGTTAAAGTAGGAGATGAAGTCAAGGAAGGTGATTCATTATTTTCAGTTGAAACTGATAAGATGACATCTGATATTCCTTCACCTACATCTGGTAAAGTAACTAAAATTTTAATAAAAGAGGAAGAAACAGTACACGTTGGAGATGAAACTTTTTATATTGAAGATGGAGCGACATCTAACCAAAAAGAAGAAAAAGAAGTTGAAGAAGAAAAACCACAAGAAGCTGCAAGTGTTGTAGGTTCTATTGAAGTGTCTAATGATTTATTTTCATTTGATAGCTTTAAAAAGACGAAATCAAATAAAAAACCTGTAGAAAATAAAGAAGAAGTTACAAAATCAACTTCTTCATATAAAGGTGAAAAAGGTAAAGAATACAAAGGTAAAATTGAAGAAGAATTCGATGTTATTGTTGTTGGTTCTGGTCCTGGTGGTTATCTAGCTGCTGAAGAAGTTGCTAAACATGGTAAAAAAACTTTGATTGTAGAAAAAGAATTTTGAGGTGGAGTATGTTTAAATGTTGGATGTATACCAACAAAAACTTTACTTAAATCAATAGAAGTTTATGAATATGCACAACAATTAGAAAAATATGGAATCAAAGGTAATATTCACGATTTAGCACCTGATTGAGTTGCTATGCAAAAAAGAAAAATGGAAGTAGTTAAAAAATTAACAAGTGGTGTACAAATGTTAATGAAGGCAAATAATGCTAAAACAATTTTTGGTGAAGCTAAATTTGTTGGTGCTCACTCAATTGAAATTGATGGAAAAGTTTATAAAGGTGAAAACATAATAATTGCAACTGGTTCTGTTGCTAATAGGCTACCTCTTGAAGGTTTCGAAGAAGGGTATAAAAAAGGAAAAGTTATTACTTCAAAAGAAGCGATAAATCTTAAAAAATTACCTAAAACTATAACAATTATTGGTGGAGGAGTAATTGGTGTTGAATTTGCACAATTATTTGCAGCTAATGGTGTTAAAGTTACTATTTTGCAAAACTTAGATAAAATTCTAAACATACTTGATAAAGATATAATTAAAGAACTTACAAAAGAACTTAAAAAATCAGGTGTTGAAATATTAACTAATGTTAATGTTAAAAAATTCGCTGGTGGAAGTGTTGTATATGAATTAGATGGAAAAGAACAAAAAATCAGTTCTGATTTAGTTCTTGAATCTGTTGGTAGAAAACCTTTAACAAATGGTCTAGAAGAAGTTGGTATCAAATTAGGGGAAAGAAAAAATCTTGAAGTTGATTATAAAAGTAGAACAAATGTTGATAAAGTTTATGGAATTGGAGATGTAACTGGTCAAGCTATGTTGGCTCACGTTGCTTATAAACACGCGATTATTGCTGCAAGGCACATAGTTGGAAAACCTACATCACCAATTAATGCTAATACAATTCCTGCATGTATCTACACACACCCAGAAGTTGCTAGTGTTGGTTTAACAGAACAACAAGCAAAAGAGGGTAAAAGAGATTACTTTATTATTAAAGGATCTATGATGACAATAGGTAAAGCATTAGCTGATGGAGATTCACGAGGATTTATTAAAATGATAGTTGATAAAGAATATGGTGAAATCATTGGTGCTCACTTAGTTGGTAAACATTCTACTGATATGATTACTGAAATAACTGTTGCAATCGATTCTGAAATGACTGTGAATGAAATTGCTAATACAATTCACCCACATCCAACAGTATCAGAAATTATTTGAGAAACAGCTAGAAAAGCTGTTCTAGAATTAGAAAAAAGTAAAAAATAGATAAAAGTGTCAATATTTAATTGAACACAAAAGATAAAATGGACTCCAAAACAAAGGTGTTCATTTTTTTTGCATCTAAATAATTAACCATAAAGAAATGAATGACTACTTTTAAAAAACCTTAATTTATTTGAGTGTATTTTGATAATACATACAAAAATTGAGGGTGTAGTAATAACTTCAAAAGAGAAAAGAGATCAATAAAAGTGTAATTAAAAGCATATTATGTAAAAAACCAATAGTAGGTAAAAGAATAAAAAAGATTGCAAGGGACTCACAAGAGGCAAATTGACCTTAATTTACAAACTCTTAAAACCATCTTTTTTTGGTTTTCCAATCATCGTTACTATAAAAATAAGAAAATTACTTATAAATCTGAAAGGTGTTGGTTTTAGAAGAGAATATTACTAATGGGTAGGATAATATATTATCTTTAGACAATAGAGAAGATGAATATTTCTATTTAAACTTAAATCAATTATTGATAGAACAATTTTCAGTTGTACTAGCAAATACTTTGAATAATTAAAAACTCTTGCCGAAGCAAGAGTTTAAAAGTCTACTTTATATGTGATTAATGTTTTTATTCATTTGCAACTATTTTATTCAGTAATTCATTAATTTCAGTTGGTTTTTCATGTAATAGCGAATGCCCTGCGTTTTTTAATTCTAAGTAACCAAAATTAAATTCTCTTGAAGTATTTTTTGATGATTCATTTTTAATAAATAAATCCTTATCACCTTGTATTAGTAATGTTTTATTTTCATTATTCTTATAAGTTTCATAAAGATTTGATTTTATGTATAAAGGATTGCAAATTTCTTCTAAAACCATTTTTTGATATCAGCCTCTTTTAGTATTTATATCACGTAAAAATGTAGAAGAAATGAAATCTAAATTATTTGATAATTCTTTATTTAAACCATTAAAAAGAGAAGAAATAGATTCTAAAGATTGTTTCATGTCATTGGGTAATAACCAATCTTTGACTCTCTCAGTTTCAGAAAATGGATTTAATGGGCAAAGTAATATTTTATTTTTAATAAATTTACTTTTTAGACCCATCGCAATTGCTCCTCCTAATGAGTGGCCTACAATAGTGAATGGTTCATTAATTGTATCTATTATATTTTGTGCAAATAATGTAAATGATTCTATGGTTGCGTAATTATAATTAAATTCCTCTGTAGTTTTTGTTGGAAAATCAAAAGACAATATACTATATTCTCTATGCTTACTTACTAAAGGAAAAACAAATTTTTTATTTGAATTAAACCCATGTAAAAAAAGCACTTTGTGGCTTCCATTACCTTTAATTTCATTTAATTTATCATCCACAATTACTCTCCCATTAATAAATCTATAAATTCTTCTTGTGTAATTGTCCCTAAATAATCTGTTAAATTAATATTTTCTAGTATTGCTTCAACAGTATCTCTTGAGTATTCTTGATTTTCTAGTAAAGTCCCCACTTCTGTTATGTCTTTTTTAGAAAGGAAGTCCCCTCTAATTTCCATATTTTTTATATTACCCTTTATTACATCGAAAAATATTGAAATATTCCCACCTGGTAATTTTCTCTCATTTTTTAGTGAAGCACTTGGGGATTTATTAAATATCCATTCTTTTTTCATGATCTCTTGTGATAAATTAAGAGCTTTTTCATGTATTTCAGTTGGTATATCTAATATTTCACCTTCGTTATTTTCAACAAAGAATTCAATAAGTTTATTTATAAATTCTGTTGAATCCATTGGAGAAGATAAATGCTCTTTTATGTTTGTAACTCTCATTCTGTTGGATTTTATTCCTTTAGATTTTAATTTATGTTTATTGCTTAGCAGTGCTTTATTTAAAACACTTAAATCAGCATCAAACAATAAAGTTCCATGTGTTACTAATTGATCACCCAATAAAAATTGTGCGTTACCCGAAATCTTCATATCATCTATTAAAACATCATTTCTTCCCTGGAATTTTGCATTGATTCCTAGTGTTCTAAGGAATGAAATTATTGGTTCTAAGAATTTTTCATATGATTTTGTGTCATCCTTTTGACTAATATTTGAGAATAAAATATTTCCCAGATCATGATATACAGCTCCTCCGCCTGAATATCTTCTTGATATTTTTATTTCTTTCTCTTTTACAAACATTTCATTTACCTCGTTAAAAATGTTTTGATTTCTTCCAATAATGATTGCGTTTTTATTTAATCATAAGAATAAAATTTTATCCGCACCCTTATTATTTTTTGCTAATTCATATTCTAATGCTTGATTTAAATATGGATTATTTGATTTTGATAAATATATTTTCATATATAAATTATAGTTGTTTTATCATTTTTTTAATACAATAAATACTCTTTTTATTTTTTTGTGTTAAAATAATTTTATAAAGAATTAAAATGTAAAATACAAGTAAAAATACATAAAAGAAAAAAATGAATTGGAAGGTATAAAAATGAGAAACAAAAGTAAAGATATTTCAAAGACAATGCTTATAAGTTTAGCGTCATTAACTTCTGTTGCAGTTCCAGTTGTTGTTGTTGCTTCATGTGGTTCTAATAAGGATTCTGGAGAAACTCTAAAGTCTAATAGTTCTGAAAATATTAAGTCAAAAAAAGTTGATTCAAAACAACCTGAACCATCACAAATCAAAGAACAATTTGGTACTTTGAAGCAAAAACTTGAAAATGAAGTAAGAGCTAAAGAAATGCTGATTAAACTAAGAAAAAGCGTTGAGTTATTACAAGAATTTGAGGAAAGTTATAAAAATAAAGAAAGTATGCAAAAAATACTAAATTCATTGAATGAAAAGTTAGCGAAAATGAATACAGATAGATTGGCTATTGAGAAAGTTTTCAATAGCAAAAAAAATGATGTTAAAAATGATAGTGCAGATCTTTTGAAAGCTAAAATAAAATTTAGTGAAATGAATAAAAATATTGATAGTATTGAAAAGCAAATATCATTAGTTTTAGTTTCTATAAAAAATAATGCAACTAAAATTTCAAATCTAGAGTCTAAATTAAATACACTTGAAATTGATTTTACCAAATTAGATTCAAGTAAAAAAGATAAGATAAAAGAAGAAGAAAAATCTAGGGATAAAATAAAAGTGAAAAAAATATTCTTGGAAAAAGCAATGCTTGAACAAAAAAATGCAGAAATTATATTGAAAAAAAATGAGAAGACATTAAAAGAATTAAATGCTATGCTTAAAAAAATTAAAGCAGATAGAGATAAGTCTAAAGACAGTGTTATTTTCAATGAAATGACCAAAAAAATTATTGATTTTGAAAATAAAATTAAGTCTAAAAATAAAATTCAAGAAAAATTAAAAAATGAATGAGTTTTAAAGGGAATAATAGTTAGTGGTTTTTCAGGTAATGAAGGTGCAAAAGGTGAATACAAAAAGGCAATAGAAGATAGTGAAAAATTATCTAAATTAATTAAGGATATAATCGAAAAAATTAATGAAAAAAGTAAAAAAATTATAGAAACAAAAGAAAACATCAAGAAAATAAAAGACGATAAGATCATTTTACATGATGAATTTAAAAAATTAAGTAAATCTAAAGATGCGATTGAAATTAAAAAAACAACAGCAATTGATTAATTCAATAATTTCTAAGATAGTTGCTAGCAATAATAAAATTAAAGATTTGAATAATAAAATTAAATCATTAGATAGTAAACATTCCACAACACAAGGTGAGCTTCAGAGATTGAACAATGAAATAAAAATTATAAATGAGAAAAAAGAAAAAGAGATTAGCGATATTTCAAAGTTAATTGGTAAAAATGTAATAGATTTAAAGAAAATGAAAATTGAAGATATTACAAAATTAATTTCTAATAAGAATGATGATATCAAGAATAATAATGAAACATTAGAAAAGATAAAAGCAAGGAATGAAGAGTTTTTCAACAACCAACCTAATACTCCAAGAACTAAAAATAATACACAAGCAATTAAAATTTATTAATAACCCGGTGGGTTATTTTTAATATTATCCTTATCTCTTATTCTTAAAAATAAAAAAATACTGTATTAATGGATTAAAAAAATTATTCCAAGGTATAAATAAATTTAAAACTATCAGTTAATTTTTTGAAGATCTTAAATAAAATAAAGTTAAAAATACTTGAGCACATATATAAGTTCACATAACCGTTGTTGCTGGGAATTGTATATGTTTAAAAGTTTTTAAACCTAAAATCATGTCGCTAATTACAAATAATGATGAACCTATAATTGCTAATGTATAGACTATGCTTTCTTTGGTGAATATCAAAGTTAATGATAACCCTAATAAAGTACAAAGCATTAAAGAATAGAAGAATATTGCGATGGCTATTAAGACAGAATCTAATGTTGAGATTTGTCAAATAACAAAGGGCACAAATATAAAAGGTAATGTAACTATTCACTTATATTTATTCTTTTTAAAATTGCTATTCTTGAAAATATAAATTATAGAGAAAATATGACCTATTAAAAATGCAGCTAATCCACCTAAAAATAATGCATCACTTTGAGTCCATTCTATCAACAATACATCTCCAATAAATGCAAAAAGCAAAGCAAATATAATTAATCAATATTCTCTTTTTCACTTCTTAAAACGGTTAATAATAAAAATAGATAAAAGTACTGGCAATATAAGACTTTTGGTTGATCGAATTATATTTATTGTAAATGTGTGTCCATCATAGTTTTCTAGGTATCATAAATGTGAAATGCTTAAAACAGATAGTAAAATCCATAGTATGGTACTTATTCAAAATTGTCATGTAAAGTTTATTTTTGTCATTGAATTAGTTTCCTTATAAAACAATAATATCATATTTAAAAAGATAAAAAGAAAATAAGGGGTTACCTTACTTTCTTTTTGGATTTGGTATCTTTATCTTTCTTTTTAGGTTTATTAGCTTTATCTTTCTTTTTTGGTTTTGTATTATTTTTAACATTTTTTGTTTTTAATTTTATTGTTTTTGTATTATTTTTTTTATTAGTATCATCTACATATTTAGAGTGTGATTTCTTAACTTTAATTTCTTGTTTTTCTAAAGAAGCAATTAATTTTTCTTTTGATATTTTATATTTTAAAATTTTCAATTTTTGTCTTTTTATTATTGTCGGATTTTTAATTTCCTCTAAATTTTCTTCAATTTTTTCTATTTTAAAATCATATTTTTCTATTTTATGTTTTATCTCTAATGTTATTTCGTAATCTCGCTCATATCTATATTGTTTATTAAATTTGAATAAAAGATAATTATGTGAATAGGACATACCCATAATTCCAATGAATATTCCCATTAAACTTAGGAATGCAATTCATACATCTGCAAAACTTTCTTTCGATGAAATATTTGAAACTGGATATGGATCCTTTCAGACTGCGGCCATAATTATATAAAAGATAATATATATTATTGGATAAATCATTGCTGTAAAAACAAATTTTCTTTTAAGTCTTGATGCTTCAGATAAGAATAGAAGACTTATTAAAGAGTAGATTACCATAATTGCTGGTATTACAGCATGCACCAATATTGTGGAGGCACTTATCAAGAAGTTCATTAATTCATCACTAGAACCTCTATCAATTGAAAATGTTTTAGCTAAAGCACTCCAAAACACAATACATACAATAACATCGTACATTGTAACAAGTGATAGTGTTTTTTGTGAGTGAGTTCAGCTTAATCACTTAGGAATTTTATCATCATACATAAAGAATCTTAGAATGATTACAAATGTCACTATTAACGTTGTTTGTCATGTGAATTGAGTCAAAGATCAAAAGAAATATGGATGTGTTAACGCCCTTCTAGCTAACTCTTGTTTTATGTCTGGGCCAGAAATTCTATCGCTACCTCATTTAGATTTTTCAAGTATTTCCATAACGTCTTTATCTTTTCAATATCATAAATGTGTGTGTCCATTGTAATAACCAATATCCCATAAAATTGTAACTAGAACTTTCATAAGTATAGTTATGAAAATCAAACCAAGAAAAATACCTAAGAATACTTTATTCTTTTTATTCTTAGTTCATTTTTTCTCTTCTGATTTTGCAAATTTTATATTTTTCATAAAGAAATTATACATTTATGGGTTAAATTTTAAAAAAATAAATGTTTGATAAATTGGTAAATACCAATTAGTGATTTAAAATAATTGACAAGATAACATGAGTATAAGTCTAACTAACTATAAGAGTTACGCTTTCAATTTTGTTATAAGACTTGTGTACCAATAAAAGTTTTTTCATTCTAATTTATTTTATATTCCTTTGTAATTAAAACGTTGGTTTTTTAGTCCTTTATTTCTCTTTTTCTTGATATTGCAACTAATGATGCAAAACAAAGTAAAGATATTGAAAATAAGAATAGTCAACCATATCAAATAGGCGGATACGAATTTGTTAACTTATAAGAGTTTAGATCATGTAGTTTATTCAGTTGTTCTTTAGAAACAAGTGTTAAAGAAGGGTATGTGATAATTTTGGGTTCAGGACCCTGTGTTGTTTTAACCATTGGTTTATAGTTGGGCCCTTTAGTTTTTACATTTGAATTAATCGGACCTCCATCACCTGAAGTAAAGTGTTTATCTACTTTTGGATTTTTATCAATTATTTTTCCGGTTTTATAATCAAATTCTCTTGGGATTCGATTGATATTTGAAATTATTGGTAAATCTAATTTATTATAAGTAGTTTTGATTTTGTTTAATCCGTTTTTTCTATGACTTACGAAGTTAGAATAAATAAGTAAACTAAGTAGTTCTTCTGCGTTTGTAGTTCCCATTAGGGTATCCTCGTTGATGAGTAGTTTTTTATCATCATATTCCACAAATTTTATTTCTTTATTTGTTTCATTTGTTAAGATGAATTTTGTTTTACCGTTTGATTTAGTCTTTTTAAATGAAACTTTATTTCAATCTATATTTGGTTTTTCACTTGGATTAAAAATGCTATTTGCATAAAATTTAGTCATATATTTCTTTTTATCCTCAACGGTTTTTATAGCCAACATGAAGTTCGGTGACATATCTCCTTTTATAGGGGTCATAAGTAGATTAAATAAGATTGGCAAATTGCTTCAATCTAATTGATTAATCCCTTTAATTTTGGCAATAATACCAGACATTTTATTGACAAGTTCTTCGTTACTTAGGGCATTTGCAGGCATTTTTATTTCTTCGCCTAATTCTCTAAATTTATCGCCATAATTTTCTTGGTAAATAAGACTTTGACTAAGTGAAGAAAGAGAGGGAATCTCTTTGTTGTTTGTTAATAGTGCAAATTGTTCAGCTTTTGTTTGATTCTTTTTCAAAATATTAATATTGGCAAAATCAATAGGTTTCCCCACTTTCTCAAATGTAGAATGAGAGATAATATTATAAAAACCGTTAGTATATTTAATGCTATTTTTTGAATAAATAGAACTTGGTAACATTGTAGAGATGGTTGCACTCAATAAATCAGTGTATGAAAGTTTTACATTGGTTCTATATAGAGAAGAGTTCATCAATTTTTCGTAACTTCTTTTATCAGTTGTGATAATTTCTAAGTTCGAATCTTTCGTGTCTTTATTTAAGAATTTAAGACCAACGTATCTATTGTTACCAATAGAGTTAGCTGAAGTTCTATAATCTCCATTTAAGGCTTGAAATATAAAACTCACGCCAGGCAATAATACAAATATTAGAATAACAGGGAATACAGATTTAGCTAATCCTAATAAGTAAAATAATATAGAACATATTAACGTAAAGGTTAAAACAATAAAAAATAGTGTTGGCAATACTATAAAAGCAATTGAAATATCAAAATTTATTTTTTTGTTTGTTTCATTAAATAGAGAAGAAACAAATAAAGCAAGGAATATAGATAAAGCGAAAATTGCACATACAGTTATAATTGAAAAAATCTTACCCAGTATTATATCTTTCCGATTTTTAACTTTACTAATCAAAAGGATGTTGGATCAACCCCTTCCAAAAACTTTAAAAGCAACAATTATTGAAAAACAGGTTACTAATATAAATAATGCAATTATAAAAATCAACATCTTACTATCTGAAATATTATATGTAAAGCCTTGCACTAAATATGAATCGTAAACTGATTTAATTTCACCATTGTGTACTCTTGTTACCTTGTGTATTATTAAAATAATAGTTAATGCACATATAAAACTAAAAAGAGAAAGGAATCAAAAGAGCTTATCTTTTAATAATGACTTTGTATAAATCTTATAAATTTTACTCATATGTTAAATTCACCTCCTTGATACCTAATTCCTTGTTATATAATTCAGAAATTCTTTGTTCTTTTTTAATAAGTTTTTGAGTTATGAGCTTACCTTTTTTAAGAATTATCACACCATCAACAAAGTTATCCAACTCAGCCAAGATATGAGATGAAATCAGGATAGATATGGAATAATCTTTATTTATTTTTTTCAACATCTTGAAGTATTTATATCTTGTTTCTGGATCTAGGTTTGCAACTGGTTCATCCATTATTATTAATTTAGGATTAGAAAGTAAAGCTTGTATTAAGATAACCTTCTTTTGTTGCCCTGAAGAAAGCTTTCTAGGTTTCTTCTTAATCAAATCTTTTATCTCTAAGTATTCTAAATAATGTTCAATTCTCTTAATTGCTATTTTTTTATCTAACTTAGAAAGCAAGGCCACTTCCATTAAATATTGTTTGACATTATACCCAAGTGGAAATGTAGCCTTTTCTGGGATATAAGAAATTATTTCTTTTGCATGGCTAGTATTGTTCTTGTGCCCATCAATTAAGATAGTTCCTTCAAAATTTAGTCCACCTATTATTGATTTAATTAGTGTTGTTTTTCCAGCACCATTATTTCCTAATAAACCTCATATTTGGCCTTCTTCAATTTCAAAATTAATGTCATCAAGCGCTAAAAAACTTCTAAAATGAGTTTTATAAACTTTTTTCATATTTTCAATTGTTAATATCATACTTTTATCCCTCTTCCTATTGTCTGCTGTTTAAATTATAAGTATATTGAAGTCTTTGAATTCTAAAGAGTGAAAAAAATAACACGACTTCAATTATAAAAAAAGTATTGTAAATAAACATGGATATAGATAAACAAATTTATTATTCTTTTACATGCAAAGCGTTAGTAAATTAATATAAATACAAACTGTAAAGCAAAAGTGCTTGACACCTAGTTATTTTTATGTTAAGATAATATTACTTATTAAATGAAATAAGAATAAAAGGAGAACCATATGGTAAAAATGAGATTAAAACGTCAAGGTTCTAAGTTTAATGCATTCTACAAAATTGTAGTTGCAGATGCTAGAGCACCTAGAGACGGAAAATTCATCGAAGTTGTAGGTTACTATAACCCACATTCAAAAGAATTAAAATTAGATAAAGAATTAGTATTTAAATGATTAAATGACGGAGCTGTTCCAACTGACACTGTAAAAACATTGCTTAAAAAAGAAAATGTTAACGAAGAATTTGCTAAATCTAAACAAGCAAAATAATTAAACGTTATGAAAATAAACTTTATAACTCTATTCCCTAGATACTATGAACCATTTCAATCAGAATCAATTGTTAAAAGAGCTATTGAAAAAGAGCTTGTTGATGTTAATGTTATTGACTTTAGAAAATTTGCAACTGGCAAACACAATAAAGTAGATGATATTGTATATGGCGGTGGTCAAGGTATGTTATTAATGGTTGAACCCATTGATAAAGCTATGGAAAAAACTAAGGGTAAAAGAATTCTTCTTTCACCACAAGGTAATAAATTTACACAAGAAAAAGCACTGGAATTGTCTAAATTAGATGAAATAACATTTATCGCAGGTCATTACGAAGGTTTTGATGAAAGAGTGAGATTACTAGTTGATGAGGAATTATCAATTGGGGATTATGTTTTAACTGGAGGGGAACTTCCTTCAATGGTTATGGCTGACTCTATTATTAGATTAATACCTGGTGTAATTCGTGAGGCATCACACATAAATGATTCATTTCAAGGAAACTTATTAGATCACCCTCAATATACTCGTCCAAGAGAATATAAGGGGATGGGTGTTCCAGAAGTGTTGTTGAATGGAAATCATGCAAAAATAGAGAAATGAAGATATGAGAAGCAACTGGAAAAAACTCAAAGAGTTAGACCAGACTTATTAAAAGGAGAACATAATGAGAAATAAATTATTAACAGCAGTAGAAGCAAATCAAATCAAAAAAGACTTACCAAAATTTAGAGCTGGTGACAACGTTGTTGTTCACGTACACATTAAAGAGGGTAACAAAGAAAGAATTCAATTATTTGAAGGTTTAGTTATCAAACAACATGGTACAGGTACATCAGAAACATTCACAGTTAGAAAAATGTCATATGGAATAGGTGTTGAAAGAACATTTCCACTTCACTCTCCATTAGTAGTTAAAATCGAAGTTAAGCGTAAAAATAAAGTAAGAAGAGCTAAACTTTACTACATGAGAGATAGAAAAGGTAAATCAGCAAGACTTAAAGAAATCAGAAATAAATAATACTAAATCAGAAAATGCCCTAAGGGTATTTTTTTAAACTTTAAATTCTTTAATATTACAGAATGTTTCATTTAACAACTTTTTCTTTATAATTTAAATATGTTAAATATTTTAGGAAACAGACTACAAAAATCAATGAAAAAAATGCAAGCAAAAACTTCTTTAAAAGAGGAGGATATTTTAGAAGTTACAAGAGAGATTAGACTCGCTTTATTAGAAGCTGATGTTAATTTAATGGTTGTTAAGCAATTTATTAAGTCGGTTAAAGCAAAAGCTTTATCGGAAACAGTTCTTGCGCAATTAAATCCCGGGCAAAATGTTGTGAAAATTGTTAAGGATGAGTTAATAAATATTCTTGGTGGAACAACAAAAGAAATTAAATTTAAAAGCAAACCAACAATCATTATGATGGTTGGTCTACAAGGTTCTGGTAAAACAACAACAACTGGTAAATTAGTTAATCATTTTAGAAAAAAACAAGAAATTAAAAACCCTCTTTTAGTTGCGGCTGATGTATATCGTCCCGCTGCTGTTGAGCAACTTAAAACTCTAGCAAGCCAATTAGATGTTTCCATTTTTGAAAAAGGTGTTGAATCTAAACCTCAAGAGATTGTTGCTGATGCACTGGAATATGCCAAAGAAAATGATAATGATTTAATTATTATTGATACTGCCGGGCGTCTTTCAATCGATGAAGAACTAATGACTGAATTAGTAGATATCAAGAAAATTGCAAAACCTCAGGAGATTTTTTATGTAGCGGATGCTTTATCTGGACAGGATATTATTAATGTTGCTTCAACATTTAACGAAAGATTGGATTTAACTGGATCAATAATCACTAAGTTAGATTCTGATGCTCGTGGTGGTGCAGCTCTTTCAATAACAAAAATGCTTAATGTTCCAATTGTCTTTATTGGTACATCAGAAAAGATGTCAGGTCTTGATAAATTTCACCCAGACAGAATGGCAGAAAGAATATTGGGAATGGGAGATGTTCTTTCTTTAATCGAAAAAGCACAAGATGTTATTGATGAAGATAAGACTACAAGAATGGCTAATAGAATGGCTAATGGTCATTTTGATCTTGATGATTTAATGGAACAATTGCAACAAATGAAAAAACTAGGTAAATTAGGGGCAATTTTAAAAATGATCCCTGGTGCAGCCGATATTTCAAAAGAAAAAATTGCAGCAGCTGACGAAAAATCAAAACTATATGAGATATTAATTTCTTCAATGACAAAGAAAGAAAGAAAAAATCCTAAGTTGCTTAAAAATGGTAAGCGTAAACAAAGAATAATTGCTGGTTCTGGAAGATCTGCGCAAGAATATAATTCACTTGTTAATGAATTTGAAAGAATGGCAAAACAAATGAAACAAATGGCAAAACAAATGAAAAATGGTCAATTTAATCCAGCTATGATGCGTGGAATGGGTGGTATGTAAGTGTTTGATAAATTAAAAATAAACAAAGGAATATTAATATTTGCAACCTTTTCTTTTGTATTTTTAATATTAAGTATTATTAGCGATACAGTTCAATCTTTAAATTGGACTGTATTTAGTTATTATAAAAATAACGATATTTCTAAAATGCATGTCCCAATAGAACACGTTAGTTGAATTTCAATTTTTTATTTTACTTTCCAAACAAATCTAATTGTATTTATATTTCTACTATTAAGAGGTTTGGGAATTATAAAACCTAAGGAAAAATTATCTCATAAATTATTTCAACTGATTACCGTTGTAAATATAACAATAACAATGTGTGTTTATTGAACTGTTCTAGCACCATTTTCTTCAATTTGAACACATGGAGGATTTCCTGGAGTTTTTAAAAGAGTGGTTACAATACTAGTTCATTTTGTTGCACCTGTATTTATGATAATTACATATCATATTGATAAATTAAAAAAAGGTGAAAATGGAGTGATTTTAAATAAAAAACATATTTTCTATATTCTTATTTATCCAATATTATGAATTGTAATGGCAATTATTGTTTATTACGCTTCAAGAGAAGCGAATACTTATACTCTTATGCAAAATCCTGTTGATAATACTTGATTTTTATCAAAAGATGCAAATGGAACTATACATAGAAAAATCGGTGTTGCTATTTACTTCTTTTTGAATTTTGATGAGGTGAAAATATATATTACAATTTCAATAATAATTGGTATAACATTATTATTTTTAGCTTTTGGATCACTATTTATATCACTATCAAATCCCAATTCAAGAATAAACTCTTTAAAAATTAAACGCAAATAACAATAAAATTGTTATTTTATTTTATAATTTTATATATGAAACAAATAACAGGCAAAAACAATCAAACAAAAACAAGAATAGCCTTGTTCGCTCTATCGTTATTAATGGCTTATTTTATTATTTATAACGTTTGTTCAACATTGTACATTCCTTACAATAAAATATCAGGACCTTCAGGTGGAAGGATGAAGCCTGGAACAATTCCTGGTATTGCTCAAGTCTATACTTTTTGAGAACCTTGAGCGAAAGCTACTATTCCTTTTTACTTTACTGTTCAAAGTAATCTACTTGTTTTTATCTACCTATTTTTAAGAACGTTTAAATTAATTGATCCAAGAAAGAATAAACATGCAAAAAGATTTCAAATTATAGTGATGACAAATATTGCAACAACTTTTATAATTTATTGAACTATTTTATCACCAATAGATATTATTTGGCATACACCTCTTAAAATATTGGATACATGCCAAATACATCTGTTCTCTTTTATTATTGCTATTAGTGTATTCCTAAACGAAAGTCTAAAAAGCAACGAAAAAAATAAGGATAATATTAAATTAAGTAAAAAAGACTACTTCCTTGTTTTTATCTATCCAATTATTTGGTTGGTAATTGCAATTATTCTTTATTATTCAACTAGAACTGAATGAACAATGACTTTTACTTATAGTGATAATTCAAAAGCAAGTTATAACTATACTTTTGGTATTGCAATTTATCCATTCCTTGCATTTGACATTGCTCCAATTTGGTTACCTGTTGTTTCAGTACTTGGTATTGCGATATTACTTGGAATTATTGGATGAATAATATTTTATATTGCTAATAAGGATAAAAAAATACGGAAACAAAAAAACAAAAAAATATAGTTGAAAGTTAAAGCTCAAAGTTTAATGAGCTTTTTATTATGTATAATGAATGTATTATGATTCAATGATTCCCAGGACACATGGCTAAGGCCTTAAATCAAATAAAAGAAAAACAAGCGCTTGCAGATCTATTTATTATTGTTTTAGACTCAAGAGCCCCACTTTCTTCATATAATGCAGAATTCGATGAAATTGCACCTCAAAAACCCAGACTATTTGTTATTACTAAAAAAGATTTTGCTGATGAAAACAAACTTTCAAATATTGTAGAACACTATAGAAACGAAACGGATGATTGTATAGTTGTTAACCTTAAACAAAAATCAGCTTCTAAAAAAATTGTTGAAAAAGCTGAAAAAATGTTGGAAGCAAAAAGAGAAAAAGACAAATCAAAAGGTATTCTAAAACCAAGATTAAGGGCATTTGTTGTTGGAGTTCCAAATGCTGGGAAATCAACACTAATCAACACTTTAGCTAATAAACCATCTGCTAAAGTTGGTAACATGCCAGGTGTAACAAAAGGTCAACAATGAGTGAATACAGGCAAGATTCAATTACTAGATACACCAGGTATTTTATGACCTAAGTTTGATGATGAATTAACAGGTGTTAAACTCGCAATTATTGGTTCAATTAAAACGGATATAATTCCTCAGATGGAACTTGTTTATGCTGGGTATAGATTACTTTCAAAATACTACCCTCAAAAACTAGTTGCAATTCAATTAGTTCCTTCATATGAAGATGCTGAAATTTATTCGCAAATTATGAAACTTTGTGAAATTAAAAAATTCAAAAAACAAGGTGATAAACCAAACCTTGAAAAGGCTCAAAAGTGATTTATTAATTACCTAAGAGATCTAAAAGGTGTAACTTACGACTAGTTCGTGAGTTTTTTTAACAAGAGAATAGCATTTCATTCATTTTTTCCATTTAATGGCAAAAAGTAATGCTTAATTTAAACTAAGATAATAGACTCCTCATAGATTAATGAATCTAATATGAAGAATATTGTTAATTACCTTAATATTGATTTAGCAACTGAAATGAATCTTCTTCAAATGTTTAAAAGTACAAGATTGAAGCAGTATTATTGATCAGCAATAATCAATATATATTGTCTATTTTTTAGTTGTTATAAATACTTTTAATTTCAGAAAAAGTTGATATTAAAATTAATAAATTATTAGACCAAAATAGCAAAAATGATATCTTTAATCAACGTCATTTAAATTAATTATTTTTAAAAAAATTGAGTTATAAACTTATATATATTATTGAATGATAAATCTGTTGGGTGAGTTTTATTACACAAAAAATAAGATAATTATATATTCATCTAAAGGGAATTTCTTTTGGGTATGCTTATATTGGCTTGTTGATAAAGTTTTTTAATGATATAGCTTTATTTATAAAGCATGGTAAAATATTTACACTATGAATAAAAAACAATACGAAGCAATAGTAATCGGTGGTGGACATGCTGGTATGGAAGCTGCATTTGCACTTGCTAACAAACAACATAAAACGGCACTGATTTCACTAGATAAAACTAAATTAGCTATGATGCCGTGTAATCCTTCAATTGGGGGTCCTGCTAAAGGTATCATTACAAGAGAAATTGATGCGTTAGGTGGAATGCAAGGTTTACTTTCTGATAAAGCAATGATTCAAATTAAAATGCTTAATGAATCTAAGGGTCCTGCAGTTAGAGCCTTAAGAGCTCAAATTGATAAAGATCTTTATTCTGAATTGATGTTTGAAGAAACTGAAAAATTGGATAACTTAGATGTTATTGAGGATATGGTTTCAGAATTAATTATAAAAGAAAATAAAGTGGTTGGTGTTCAATTAGAAGATGGAGAAATAATTGAAGCAAAAGTTGTAATAATCACAACTGGAACTTATATGGATTCATATATTCTAAGGGGTGCAAATAAAGATGCAGGTGGACCAGATGGTCAACGTACAACAACTAAACTCTCTGAATCTCTAAAACAACATGGTTTTGATTTAATTAGACTTAAAACAGGTACTCCCCCAAGAGTTCTTACTTCTTCAATTGATTTTTCAGAAGTGGATGAAGAAATACTTCCTATCTCAGATTATACTTTCTCTTCTCGTTCAGGTGTTAAGTTAGAGAAGCAAATTCATTGTTGGATTACTTACACAAATGAAGAAACACATAAGTTAATTGATAAAAATGTTAATAAGTCATCAATGTATTCAGGTCTTATTAATGGTGTTGGTCCAAGATATTGTCCTTCAATAGAGGATAAAATTATTAGATTTAGAGATAAACCAAGGCACCAAATCTTTTTAGAACCAGAAACAAAAGAGGGTGATTGAATTTATGTTAATGGACTTTCAACTTCGATGCCTATTGATATTCAAGACAAGATGCTAAGAACTATTCCTGGTATGAAAAATGCAGAAGTTGTTAAATGAGCTTACGCAATTGAATATGATGCGATAAACTCACTTCAACTTAAACGTTCATTTGAAGCTAAACATATTCAAGGTCTTTATTTTGCCGGGCAAGTTAATGGAACTTCAGGTTATGAAGAAGCTGCTGGACAAGGTTTATATGCAGGTATTAATGCTGCTTTAAAACTAGAAGATAAGGAACCAATTGTTATTACACGTGATGCTGGTTATTTAGGTGTATTGATTGATGATTTGGTAACTAAAGGTACAAAAGAACCCTATAGAATGCTCACTTCAAGAGCTGAATATAGATTATTATTAAGAAATGATAATGCTGATAAAAGACTTTCTGGATTGGGTAATCAAGTTGGCTTAATTGATGATGAAACTTATAAATCTATTGTTAATAAATATGATGAGATAGATCAAGAAATTGAGAGATTATCAAAAACACATGTTTCATCTAATAGTGAATTAGCTCAAAAATATGAGATTACAAATGGGCCTTCATATTTACAAGTGATTTCAAGACCTGATGTAGAACCAACAGACGTTACTGATTTTAAATATATTTATGAGTTGACAACTCAGGTTAGATTAAAAGGATATATTAAAAAGCAAATTACGCAAGCAAAAAAAATGTTACGTTTAGAAAAACTGAAATTACCAGAGGATTTAGATTATAAAACAATTGCTAACTTAGCAACTGAAGCAAGGCAAAAACTTACCGCCGTTAGACCTGAAACAATTGGTCAAGCATCACGTATTTCCGGAATTAATCCAGCAGATATACAAATGCTTATGTTTCATTTAAATTTAAGATACAGAAAAGAGGAGCAAAATGAAGATTAATATTATAGCTGTTGGATCATTAAGTAAAGAATATAAAACTTTATATCAAGATTATGCTAAAAAATTAGGTTTTTATGCACACGTCAGACTTTCAGAGGTTAGACCAGTTAATGACAAAAATACGGATATAGTTAAGAAAAAAGAGACTATGATTATTCAATCATTGATCCCTAAGAATTCAAGGGTAATTCTTTGTTCTCTTCAAGGTAAACAATATTCTTCTGAAGAACTATCGGCAAAATTTACAGAAACTGATAATATAACTTTTGTTATTGGTGGTTCATATGGTGTAGATGAGGAAATGTTTAGTGAGAAAATACAATTCTCTAAGATGACATTTCCACACCAAATGTTTAGAGTTATATTGGTTGAACAATTATTTAGAGCTTTCTCAATTAAATCAGGTTCAAAGTATCATAAGTAAAATATATTAAATAAGACACTTTTATAATAAGTGTTTTTTAATTTCTTATTTAAATAGAATTATCAATATTTTGGACCTTTTTTTTAATTTTCTTTATAATTTATATATGTGAAAATGAAATAACAAAAAAATCGCTTATGTTTCAATATTGATTGCTGCCTCTGTAGTTTTTGTTATCATTGGTTCTAAGTTGTTTGCAATAACAACATTCCCTTCTTTTAAAGTGGCTTTTGGTGGATTGCCAATTAAGATTACTGGATTCTTATTTGGTCCTTTAATTGGTTCTATAACTGGAGTTATAGCTGATTTACTTTCCTTTGCATTGATGCCTACTTATTATCACCCTATTTATACTTTTATTATGGCAATGTCAGGTTTTGTTCCTGGAGTAGTTTATTTAATAATGGCTAAAAAAGAAAGATCGGTTAATTTTCATTTCTTTGTAACTCTATTTGTTTTAATAATTTGTGGTGTTGGATTATTTATTGGTATCCAAATGATTCCACAGTCCACATTAGCAGCTGTTAAATCCCCTATAAAAACAAAATGAATGCTACAACTTCTTGCTTGTGGTGGAATTGCATTGCTTGGTGTAGTACATATTGTTTTAAGATTTATTAATAAACCTAAACTGTTTAAAATGGTTGCTCCAATCATTTTGTTTACTGTTATTCTTGAAATTCATAACTCATTAATGACACCACTTGCAGATAGTCAATCATTAAATTTATCATATGGCGCTGCTTATGTAGGACATTTATTCACATCTCCAATTAAATTACTTTCAAATGTTACGATTATCAGTCTAACTTATAAAATCGTTGCTCCATTAATTAATAATAAACTTTCTAATACATATGATGATGAAAGTGGTAAAAGGGAAAGAAATATTTATGTTTGCGGACCAACTGTTTACAACACTCCTCATATTGGTAATTTAAGACCTATAATAACTTTTGATATTTATATTAGATCTTTGAGATCTAGAGGTATTAAAGTTAATTTTATGCATAATATAACTGACATTGATGATAAGATAATTAAAAAATCTATAGAGGAGAATGTCGCGGAAAGCGAAATATCCAAACGGTATACAAAAGTATATCTTGATTTATTGAAAAAGGCCAATGTTGAAAAACCAACAAATATGCCACTTGTCACGAAAAATATAAAAGGTATAGTTAGTTTCATAAAAGAATTGGAAAATAAAGGGGTTGCATATGAAGTAAACGGCAATGTTTATTTTAGTGTTACTTCTCAAAATAATTATGGGATTGTTTCAAATAGAAAATTAGATGAAATGAGAATGGAAAGTTCTAAAGATAAAAGAAATCCTGCGGATTTTGCATTATGGAAAAAAACAACAGAAGGGGTTTTGTTTGACTCTCCTTGAGGTAAAGGTAGACCAGGTTGGCATACTGAATGTGCATATTTTGTATATAAATCAGGTGGTAAAACATTAGATATGCATGGAGGAGGAATAGATTTAATATTTCCTCATCATGAAAATGAAAATGCACAATTCCAAGCTTTATTAGGTAAAAAAATTACCAACGAGTGAAAACATACAGGACATATTAATGTTGACGGTACAAAAATGTCTAAATCACTTGGTAATGTTATGGATGCAGATGATTTCTTTAAAAACTATAATCCATCAATATTGAGATTGCTATTTTTAACTACTAGCCCAACAGCACCAATAAATTTAAGTACTCAAATGATAGATGCTACAACTAAAAAATACGAGCAATTATTAAAAGCATATTCACAAGCTCAACTCAATGAGAAAATCGATATTAAAAATGAAACAATTTCATCGCATGTATCAAATTGAGAATTTTCAAAAGTTATGGAGATATTAAATGGGAATTTGAAGGCGTTCAATAGTGGAAAAAAGGAAGTCTCAAAAGAACTTCTAGCTAATTTATTATTGCTAGGATTAACTACTAAAAATGACAAAATTTCAAACGTGAATAAAAAAAATTATAAAAAATGAATAAATGCAAGAAAAAATAAAAATTACAAATTAGCGGACAAATTGAGAAAAGAATTGCAGAATACAAGGTTAATTTAATGTTTAATTCAATTATTTTTTAATGTTTAATTCAATTAAAAGGAGAACAAAATGGGAAAATTAATATGTGGGAAAAATTCAGTTCAAGATGCGATTAAAAATGAATTACCACTAGCAAAAGTATATTTGCTAAAGTCGCCAGTACTAAAAATAAATAAAAATATGAAGGTTCAAATCATTTCAAAAAAAGAAATGGATAAGTTAACAAGAGAAAATCACCAAGGTTTTGTAGCAGAGTTGAAAGAATTTAACTACTACACTCTTGAAGATATTCTTCGCGATAAACCAGAGAGATTTTTAATTTTAGACAGAGTCCAAGATCCTCATAACTTTGGGGCGATTTTAAGATCAGCAAATGCATTTGGAATTAAGCATGTGCTGATTGCTAAAGATCGTCAAGTAGAAGTTACTCCAACGGTACTTAAAGTATCATCTGGAGGATATGTAGGTATTAAGGTTGTTCGTGTAGACTCAATGCAAACCGCTATTAAGAAATTGAAAGATAGCGGCATTTGAATATATGCTACTTCTTTAGAGAAGGCTGCTCCAGTATCGCAAGTTACTTTCAATACACCTATGGCTCTTGTTATAGGTAATGAAGGAAAAGGTGTTTCCAAACCAATCCTGAAGCAATCTGACCAAAATGTTTATATACCGATGGAAGGAACTGTTCAATCATTAAATGTTTCTGTCGCAACAGGAATATTACTTTCAAACCTTTCTAAATAATCGAGGTCAAAATGACAAAGAATGAAATTAGACAATTGAAAGAAATGCCAACAGGCAAAATGATAAAAAGAGTTTTATATAATTTTGAGGAATCATTTAATTATGTAATTGTATCGAACAAGCAATATTTTTCAAGAACACCTCTTGAAAAAGAAGATATACACAATATTTTCTTAGCTAAGCTACCACTTTTTGTTACACAATATGATGAAAAGTTTCAATTTAGTTTCAAAACATATTTATGCATGAAATTAAAATACGTAATTTTTAATGAAGCAAGAAAAATGAGTACTAGAAAATATAAAGTTTTAAATAATTACAGAGAAATGAGTGACAGAAAATATCAAATAAAATTTATTGCTCATGAAAAACCAGAGAGTGATTTAGATATATCTGTCCTAGATGCATTCGAAGAAAAAGTATACCTAACAATTTTTGAAGCATGTAGAAGTGTTACTTGTGCAGCTTGTGAATTGGGTGTCTCAAAATATATAATAAATCAGACAATTAGAAAAATAATGTTTAAAATGAAGAAACAACTACAATAAATTCATTAATTATTGTATAATTACCCCATGAATAGAAAAAAAGTTATACTAGCATGTGAAATTTGTCAATCGCGTAATTACTCGACTCCAAAGTCGATAACTGCAAGATTAACAAAAAATAAATTTTGTAAAAAATGCAATCAAAAAACGTTGCATAAAGAGGAAAAGTAATGCAATCAAAAAATAAAACACCTAAGAAAGTCAAAAAACAAAAGACTGGAATTTTAAATGAAATTAAAGGTTTTTTTAAAGAATTAAAAAGAGTTAGATGACCAAATGGATCTGAATCTTTTAAAATTTTCTGGACTTCGCTAATATTTATAATTATTGCAGCAATAGTATTATTTTTAATTACACTAGGATTCACAACATTGTGAGAAAAATGAGGAGTTGGTTTATAAATGGAAAATGAAATGAAATGATATATGGTTACAACTATTTCTGGAAAAGAAGAAAAAGTTGTTGAATCATTAAAAAATAGAGTTGTTTCTGAGTCACTTGAAGGTGTAATATCAGAATTTAAAATAGCGATGGTGCCACATATTACACCTTCTGGTAAATATAAAGAAAAAAATATGTTCCCAGGTTATATATTTATTAAAATGGTTATGACTAATGAAGCGTGATTCATAGTTCGTAATACACAATATGTTACAGGACTTGTTGGTTCTTCAGGTCAAAGAACTAAACCAACACCTGTGTCTAATCTTGAAATTAGACGTATTGATAAATCAGTTGTTAAAGCTTTCGAAGATTATAAAGCTGGAAAATTAACAAAACCTAAGTATGAAATTGGTACAATTATAGAAGTTGTTGAGGGAGCTACAAAAGGTCTTAAAGGTCCTATCCTCAATTATGACGAAGAAAAAAAGGTTGTTATTGTTGAATTAACACTATTTGATAGAGCAACACCTACAGAAATATCAATTGAACACATTGAAATATTAAATTAACATTAATAAAGTAAGCACCAATAGGTGCTTTTTATTTGTTTATTATTAAAATTTAACATAGTAAATTTTTTAAAACAGTATTTTATAATTTATATGAAGAAAGTATTAGTACTTTCTTTTAAAAAATAAAAAGGATTTAGGAGAAACAAATGAGTCAAGTCAAGACAAAAAGAGTTTTATTTGGAGCAGTGGCTTCAACGCTTGCAATTGCAACACCGTTAGCAGTGGTTATTTCATGTGGGGAAGATAAAAAAACACCCAAGGAAAACAATACCCAAGGGAACAATGCTCAAGGAAATAACACCCAAGGAAGCACTGATAAAGCAAAAGAAAGCAAAAGTTATGAAGAAATAGTTAAAGAAGCATTATCTGATGCTAAAGCACATTATAGAATGGAAATTATTAGTCCTGTTACAAGTGCAAATTCAAAAAATAAAAAGGCAGCACCAAAAGGGGCATTAGCAACAGCTAGAAGAAAAAGTGGTAGTCAAGAAAAGTGATATGAAAATTCAATATTTGCTAGTGATTTTTCTGGAACACTAGGTCAATATGATTATAAAATTCTTGATGCTAATGGAGACAAGACATTAAAAGAATCTCTAAAGCAGCATAAAAGAATAGTTATAACAGATATGACTAAGAAAAAGGATGGTATAAGAACAATACCTGGAAAAATATTTATATTAAAAAGCGCTGCAGGATACATTAGATATGCAATTGTAATTGATAATGTTGTAGCTAAAGATCAACCAAAAACAGACAAAGATAAAACTAAGGATGATACAAAATCAGGGAAAACAGATAAAAAACAACCTGACAAGACGGAAGTAACACCTAAAATTACTGCACCCGAAATTATTTCATCTGAGTATAAAGTTGAATTAAAAGAAAGAAAAGCAGCATTGGAAAAACTTGCTCAAGATACTAAGAGAACAAAAATATTTATTTTTGATAACGGACATGAAATTAAACCTGTTTTTGGAAATACTAAGAGTGAGTATATTGCTTTAATAAAAGGTAAACTTGCAAAATATGGTTTTTCAAACACTTCTTCAAAAAGAGGGAGTATTTATAAGCAAGGTTACGCTTCCAAAACTGGTTTTAAACTTTATACTTCAAAAAAAGTTTTCAAAACAATCGAAGACGCTGCTAATGAATGAGAGGCAAGTGCTACTCCTTTCATTAAGGAAGTTGAAGTAAATAAAGTTATCATACAAATGATTAGTGATTTAAGAGCTGAGTTTAAATCAAATAATTTAAAAGCGGACTTTTCTATTTTAGATAAACGGGAAAAAGCAATTGCATCAACTAAAGTAATTCCAGTTACTGTTAAAGCTACTTCTGACGCATTAATTGCTAAGTATATTACTAATCCAGCAACTAATAAAGATACAGTTATTTTTGATAAAGGTGAATTTATAAATGGTTCAAAAAATTATGCTTTAAGTGTAAAAGCTACCAAAGAAATTTCTGGCAAGAAATTTGGTTACTTTGTTACTGTTGGAATGATGTTAGGTAAGAAAGAAAAAGTTGATTCTAAAATTAATTTTAGTACATTGGTTAACGGTGTGGAAAGTATCGCGTTTATTAAGACTGGTTCAGGCCACTACAAATCATTTGGATTTACATTTGTTAAAGTTGGTGGTGTATGATACTTTGCACCCGATTATATAAAAAGCATTTTTTCTGGAATGACATTCAAAAATAATTCTTATTGAGGATATGATTTAAGTACAATTGACACTAAATATAGTGATTTATTATCATACACAAAACAAATTTTAAATGTGCCAAAACCAACGCCAGCACCTCCAACTCCAACTACTAGTGTAAATTCAATTTATTAATATATGAAAATAAATAAAAAATATTTATTATCCCTTGGTGCAACATTTGCAATAGTTTCAATGCCAATTTTTTCTGCTGTATCATGCGGAAAAACCAAAGACTTGCAAGGTGGAAATACAAAAAAAGATTCTGTTAAAATTGATGATAAAAAAACAAAGAAAACCGCAATTTTTACAAATGAAGAAATAGAAAAAATTTTAAACGATCGATTTACAACAAAAATTATTAGAGCAACTAAGGAAGGCGCAATAGCTAAAACTACTGGTAAATATACAAATTATGTATTTCCAGTTGGTTATACTGGAAAAAAAGACTCTCACGATATTATTTTAGAGACGCAAGAAGCAGAGGATATAATTAAAAAATCTTTAAAAGAAAACAATTCTGCTTATATAGGAAGTAGTGATGCAATCAAGGAGGTTAAAGGTATCTCTGCTAAAGCATACTTGAAGTTATCAAGATATCAATATTATGCTATTGCAAGTTATGCATTAGAAAAAGATGAAAATACACAAACTGAAAAAACTCCCCAAGATAGTGGAACTATAACTATAACTCCTAAAAAAGTAGGAAATATAACTTATAATAAATCGAATAATTATTATATGGAAGCTAATAATTTAAAAGGTAAGAAGTTATTTGCTAAGTTGCATGAAATCCAAGGTCAACACCTAAATAAGATTAAAGGTGGTTCTAGCGGATATGGTGAACTATATAACACATACAAGACGGCATTTAAAGATAATATCTTTGAACATGATAATACTGTTATAGATATTTACTCTGAAAATCCTAATGGCTCTGATCCATATAACTATATAATCGGAAACAATGGTAGAAGTTATAAACATGAGGGTGATATGTATAATAGAGAACATTTGATTCCACAATCCTGGTTTGATAAAAAAACTCCTATGAGAAATGATGCTCAATTTGTTTGACCTAGTGATGGTAAAGTAAATGGTGTGCGTTCTAATTATCCTCACGCACCTGTTTTAAGTGCATCTTGAACATCTAAAAACCATTCAAAACTTGGAACTAACCCTAAGTATGGTGGAACAGTATTTGAACCTATTGATAGATTTAAAGGTGATATTGCTAGATCTTATCTTTATTTTGCATTAACTTATTATCAATCAATTGATAAAACCAAAGGTGGAGCTAATATATTTTCTAATTCATTTCCATATATGAAAGATAATTTCTTGAAATTATATATAAAGTGAGCTAAAGAAGATCCTGTGGATGAATTTGATATACAAAGAAACAATGGCGTTTCAAAAGCACAAGGTAATAGAAACCCATTCATTGATTACCCTGGATTAATAGATAATATATGAGGTTCAAAGGGAACGGGTAATGCTTCAAAATCCTTTGAAAATAATGGTATTGCAATATCTATAAATTAAAGTAAAGAGAAATCTTTATTTTTTTTGCATATTTTTATTTTTTTTAGATATAATAATAAAGCAACACACCAAGCAGTATGGAGGGGTAGCAAAGTGGCCAAATGCATCCGGCTGTAACCCGGCTCCGAAAGGTTCGGGGGTTCGAATCCCTCCCCCTCCACCATACTGCCCCTTAGCCAAGCGGTAAGGCATCGGTTTTTGGTATCGACATGCGTTGGTTCGAATCCAACAGGGGCAACCATATCATCCTACTTAGGGTGTTTTTTTTATGCCCTTTATTACTAAAGTGCTCTTTGTTAATATTTATTAATATGTTATAAATATATAAGTTGATATTTATTCTTTATGCAAAGTATAAAAAACTAACTCACTTTCAAATACTTAAATTAATTTTATAAAATCAAAAATATAAGGAGGACTATGTCAATTAAAACAGGAAGAAAATTAGGATTCTGAGCTGCTATTTCAATGTTAATTGGTTCTGTTGTCGGTATTGGTATATTCTTTAAAAACGGTTCAATTTCAAAAATGACAAATGGTAATGGTGCTACATGATTGATGGCATGAATAATTGGTGGGGTACTCGCCCTTTCACTTGCTATTTCATTTTCGGAAATAGGTACATTTAAAAAAGAATCGAAAACCGAGGGGTTAGCTAAGTGGTGTTCTGCTGTCGGAGGTAAAAAGTATGGATATTTTGCACAATTTCAATTTTCATTCTTTTATACTGGTTTATTCGTTTTTGTTCTTGGGTTCTTTGCTTCAGAGGCAACATTGCAAGGTATTGTTGTTGCAGGATTAATGAATCAATATACTGTGCCCATTTGAGGACATGCTCTAATAGGGATTGGAATAACAACTATATTAGTTATACTAAATATTATTTCTACTAAAGTATCTGGAATTTTTCAGCAAATAACTGTTGTTTTAAAGTTTATACCCTTAATAATGGCTGCATTAATAGGTATTATAATGTCAACAACTCATAATGCTATTGGTACAAATGCTAATTATCCTTTATTGGGAACTAACGCTTTTGGTCATGGTTCATTTGATGCAAAAGCAATTGTGGTTGCCTTACCTGCAGTTTTGTTTGCTTATGATGGATTCTTAAATGTTGCAACGATGCAAAAAAAAGTTAAGAATGGAGAGAAACAAATCCCTAAAATTTTATTTATAGGTATGATTATGGTTATTATTATAAATTCTATGATTTCTTTAGCTTCAATACTTCACTCTGCACCATCTGTTGATGAACTATTTTCAGATACATTTAAAAAGACTGCTTCAAAAGTAATTACAATAATCGTTTATGTATTCATATGTATTTCAGCATGAGGAGTTGTAAATGGATATGCAGCTGGATTTTGAACTTCGATGGAACAAGCTACACAAACAAATTTATTCTTTGGAATGAAAACTATTAAAAAGAAGAAGTCAGAATTTTTTGTTACTTTGCTTTATTCATTTTTAATAATCGCATTTTGAGCATGTATTTTATTAATACCAAGTATTATTCTAAAAACTGACTCATTAATTGACTCATTTTCAAACTGACCAACATTCTTTATATTTGCTATCTTAGCAATAACAATTTTGTTTTACACAATTAAAAAGGAAAAAAATGCAAACAATAAAAATGAATAAATTCATTTACTGGCCATTTGCCATTATTGCAATTGTGGGTATTTTTGGAACTTTATTATTCTCTATTGGATATTCAACAATTTATGTTGGTTTCATATTAAATCCTAATGGTGAATCAAGTTATGGGTTATTTCAACCTGCAATACCAGGAGTATCTAAACGTGTTTCTAATTTAATTGGATCAATTATGTTTTTTGTACAGTTTGGGATATTTTTATTGATGCCGCTGATAAATCACTTATTAAGATCAAAAATTGAAAAAGTCAAGATAGAAAAGGAAAATTAAAACATTCAAAGAGATTTGAATTTTTTTTATAAAAAACTACCTATATTTAAAATATTTGGTATAATTTTTTTAGCACTTTGAGTGCGTTCTTTATAGTGAGTGGAAGACGAAAGTCGTTATACCACACAGAGAACTTTAAATTAAAAATAAGAAAAGAGGTAGCTCGTGGCTAAAGAAATCGTACGTATCGCTAAATTAGAATTTAACGCAGGTCAAGCAAAACCTGGACCAGAACTTGCTGGACTTGGAATTGTAATGCCTGAATTTACAAGAGCATTTAACGATCAAACTAAAGACAGAAATGGAGAACCAGTTCCTGTAGTAATTACAATTTACAAGGACAAATCATTCACATTTGAAACAAAAACAGCTCCTGCAGCTTTCAAAATTAAGCAAGCAGCTGGAATTAAATCTGGAGCAGCAAATTCAAAAACAGATATTGCTGGGAAAATTACATTAGAGCAATTAAGAGAAATTGCTGAATATAAATTAACAGACTTAAATACAAACAAAATTGATTCAGCAATGAAACAAATCGCTGGTACAGCTAAAAATATGGGTGTAGTAGTTGAAGGACTTGTTGATATGGCTGAAGCAGAAGCAGCAGCGAAAGCAGCAGCACAAGCAGCATCAGCAGCATCAGCAAAAGATGCAGCACTTGCAGAAGCACAAGCAACAGCAATTGAAACAAAAGGACAAGCAATCGAAGTTAACGCGACTGCACAATCATCAGAAGAAGGTGACAAATAATGGCTAAAATTTCAAAAAATATTAAGGCAATTCACGCTAAAGTGGATGCAACACAGATTTTAGAACTTAAAGAAGCAATTAAATTAGCAAAAGAAGCATCATTTGCAAAATTTGATGAATCAGTAGAACTAGTATTTAATCTAAATCTTGATACAAGAAAAGCAGATCAACAATTAAGAGGATCAGTTTCTCTTCCAAATGGAACAGGTAAAAAAATCTCAATTCTTGCAGCATCAGATGATGTTAAACAATTAGAAGCAGCAAAAGAAGCTGGAGCTGAATTTGCAGTTGATCCTCAAGAATTAGAAGCAATCCTTAAAAAAGGTGAATTTAACTTTGATATCATCGTTGCAACACCAAAAATGATGATGACACTTGGAAAATTCGGTAAAGTTCTTGGACCTAAAGGTCTTATGCCTAACCCAAAAACTGGTACAGTTACTCCTAACCTAGGTAAAATTGTTACAGAATTAAAAGCTGGTAAAGCTAATTATAGAACAGATAAGCAAGGTAATGTTCATACAATGATTGGTAAAAAATCATTTGACGATTCTAAACTTGTTGAAAATGCTGAAACAGTTATTGAATTAATTAAAAAACTAAAACCTTCAGTAGTAAAAGGTGCATATATTAAAAACATTGTTGTTAAAACATCAATGGGTGCATCAGTTAAAATTAAAATTGATTAATTTTATAAAATAAAATACTCTTCGGGGTATTTTTTTCTTTATAATATTTTAGTTATGGAATTAAAAAAATATATAAGAGAAATTAGTGACTTTCCCAAAAAAGGGATTGGTTTTAAAGATATTTCTACATTACTTGCTAATGGAGAAGTGTTTCACGAAGTAATTGATAAAATGGCAAAAGCTTGTAAGGAAGCAGATGTTATAGTTGGCGCAGATGCAAGAGGATTTTTATTTGGAGCACCAGTTGCTGCATTATTGAAAAAACCTTTTGTTATGGTTAGAAAGCCTGGTAAATTACCATATGATGTGATTAAAAGAGAGTATTCATTAGAATACGGAACAAATGAATTGCAAATTCATACTGATTCAATTCAAAAAGGTCAGAAAGTTGCTATTGTAGATGATTTATTAGCAACTGGCGGAACTACAAAAGCTATTATTGAATTAGTTGAAGAATTAGGTGGGGAAGTTATTGATTTAGTATTCCTTATCGATTTATTATTTGTTAAACATGAACCAAAAGTTTCTGAATACAGAACAACAACATTAATTAAGTACGAGTAGTACTTTTTTTATTTTAATTAAAATTCTATATCAAGTTTTTTTGGTATAGTGTTTTATATTCATATCAAAAAGTAATTATGAAATGGGTGCAATAAGATCTAGCGTAGTAATTTGTGTGGGAAAACCTTATTTAAGTTAAGTGCTACAACTTATAAAAAATATTTTATATAAATTAAGTCAGTTAGTTTAAATTGATGTTAATATTGGAAATTATCTAGTAATTAATATATTAAAGTAGATATCAAGTTTTAAAAAGAGTATCAAAAGATATAATAATACGTATTTCAAAGTATAACATTGGATATATGAAACGAATATAAAAAGCAGAAAATAACTGCTTGTTTTTTAACTAATTATATGATTTAAAAATGAAACTTTCTAAGATAAAAAACTTATTAATTTTCCAAAAATTACTTGTATTAATTTTATGCATGTAACAATAGTTTGCTAGAGGTGGTAATCATAGTTTAAATACCTTCCTTGCAGTTTGCGATAATAAAGAATAATTTATCATGAAAATAACTTATTTAAAAATGTTCTTTTTAGCAATTTATCTATTGCATATAAAACTAAAAACTACTAATAAAATGGTACTATTGGGTGATTTTTTTATAACACTTTCATTATTTTGAAAATATTATCAACGACTTCAACTTATTTTTTGGCTAATACCACTAAAATTAGGTTAAAGTTTTTTAATTATATAATAAAAAATATAGAAATATTCACAGTAAATTTCTTTTATTAAAAAAACTTCATAAATATTATATAATTAGTATTGTAAAAAGAATAGAAGTGCTGAAAGCATTATTAAATCATTGAGGAGTCATCCTAGGAAATGATTGAAAGGGCCTAAGCCGAATCAATAATCTGAAAAATTATTGATGCCTTTTAAGGGAATACCTTAATTGCTTCACAAATGTGAGGGCACTATGATAATAACTATTGATTAATGCATTGACATTAGATAAAGAATGAAATAGTTGTTTATTAACATCATTTCATTCTTTTTATTATGTCATTAATTAATTATTTGATGAAAAAAGGAGAAAAAGATGTCGCAAGCAAAAGAATATAAAAAATACGAAGATGTAGAAAAAAAATATACATGAGATTTAGAAACAATTTTAGAAGGTAAAACATATGAATGTTGATTTGAATTAGCTGTTGAAAAATTTAAAAATATTATTAAAAATAAAGATGTAAAATTCAAAACAGAAAAAAAATACTTAAGTTCACTTAAAGATGATGATGAATTTGGTATGATAATGAATAAAATTCAAAACTATTTAATGAATAATTTTAATAAAAATATTTCCGATCCAAAATCAAAACAAATGTTAGAAAAATTTGAATTTGAAATGTTTAAACTTGAAAAAGAATTCGGTTCTGAAGTCAATAGAATGTTCCAAAATGAGAAAAATTTATTAAAGTGAGCTGAAAAACCAGCTTTTGCTAATTATAAAAAATCAATTCTTGGTACATTAGAACAAAAGAAACACAAACTTTCAAATGAAGTAGAAACTTTCTTAACTGAGTCTTCAAGAGCTAAAATTTCTGCAGCGTCAACATTTGCAATAATTACAGATTCTGAGCTTGATTATGGATATGCTACTTCTTCTAAAGGTAAAAAAATCAAAATAACTTCTGCCAATAGAGCAAAACTAATGAAGCATAGTGATGAAAAGGTTCGTAAATCAACAATGAAGAATTATAGCAAGGGTTATTTAAATCATAAACAATCACTTTCTAACCTACTATTTCAACACTTTAAAGAAGTAACTGTAATGTCTAAAATGAGAAAATATGATTCAGCTGTTCTATCACAAATATCAGGTGATAAAGCAGATGAAAAACTACTAGAAACACTTTATGGTGCAGTTCAAGAAAATAAAGATGTATTTAAAAAATACAATGCTGCTAAGAAAAGATTTTTTAAAGCTAAATTTAATAAAACATATAAAAAATGAGATACTTCTCTTCCGCTTGTTAAAGTTAAATCAGAATACACAGTTGAGGAAGCTAAAGAAATGATACTTGAAGCATTAAAACCTATGGGAGAAAAGTATAATGCAGTAGTTAAAGAAGCATTTAACGACAGATGAATTGATTACATGTCTGTTAAGAACAAACGTTCAGGTGCTTATTCAATTGGTGGTTCATATGGACTTAGCAAGAAATATATTTTAATGAACTGAAATGGTGAATTAAGATCAGTTTCAACTCTTGCTCATGAAATGGGACACTCAATGCATTCTTATTTATCTGATGAAAAGCAACCTTATTCATTATCAGCATATCCAATATTTTTAGCTGAAATTGCATCCATATTTAATGAATTAATGCTTAAAGATCACTTATTAAAAACTTCAACAAATGATGAATTGAAATTTGATTTACTTGAATCTGCAATAACTTCATTTGACGGAACAATTATGAGACAAGCAATGTGATCAAACTATGAATTTGATCTATTAAGAGCTATTGAAGAAGGTAAACCAATGTCTTCATATGAAAGCATTTCTAAACTATATTACGAAAATGCTAGAAAATACTCAACAAAATCAAACGAAAAATTTAAAGCTGATGAACAATGAGCTTCAATTATGGTACCACATTATTACTATGGATTCTATATGTATAAATATGCAATTGGATACACAGTAGCAACTGTATTTTTCCAAAGATACAAAAAAGATGGTGTTGTAGCGCTTCAAAATTATATAGATGAATTTTTATCTGCTGGGGCAAGAGATTGACCTATTCAAATTCTTAAAGATGCAGGTATTGATTTATATGATAAAAATATTTACAAAGAAGCATTTAATTCATTAGAAACATTTATTGATGAGTACATAAAAATAGGAAATAAAATTTTTAAAAAATAATATTTATTTAAATTAAAATAAGGAGAAAAAATGACAAAAAAACAAAAAAATAAATTTTTACTAGGTGCAATGACTGCTACAGCTGTTGTTGCTGCTCCTATTGCAACTGTAGTTTCATGTGGTTTTGAAGGTGATTATTCAACTAATTATTTACATGATAGAAGAGAAATTCATGTGTATGGAACACTAAGTGATTCAAAAGAAAGATCATTTGATCAACAATATAATACCGGAAATTTATTTGGTAGTGGTTCTGAAACTGATGCAGCGAGAGCACTTCCGCTTTTAGTAATTAAAGCAACTGGCGAAAATGTTGGAAAAATTTCTAATGGTTTTGTTAATGGTGTTTATCACCAGGATAAAATTGGTATGAAATGAGTAGAAACAACAAAAGAGGAGATGTCGTTTTCGGGTGCTCAAAAACTTTTTGGTACTATTGACGGAAAAACATGAGAACCAATTGATATTAAAAAAATAGATGAAAAATCTGTTAAAGACAAACTTGCTAAATACACAAAGTATAAGTTTTTTATAAATGAAGATAAAAAAGCTAAATGAATGAATTCAAAAGGTGAAGCAACAAAATACCCTCTAGATGCAAAGGATTATTTTTATGGTTTCATGAGATCATTATATTCTTCAAGACAAACTAGACAAACTGGAAAAATTGCGGGTGTTTCAGTAAAAGGAGTTGTACCTTTTGATAAGGCGTGAACAACAAATGAAATTGATCTTTCTAGTGATAATCCAAATAATTATATATTTAATTTATTTGGGATGGATATTGATAAAACAATCGCTGACGGTGAAAAATTAAAAAATGGTAATCAAGAATTTGTGATAACTCTTAAAACACCTAATGATAAATTTCTTAGTTCAGTTATTTGTAATTTCACTGGAATTACACCGGCCCCTTCAAAATATATTTCTGAAATGGCGAAAGGGTCAACTAAGCCTTGAATTAAATATGGGATTGCGAACTATGGGAATGATTTAAAAACTTTCCTACATGTTGCACCGTATTATTATTCTAAATATGATCTTCTTACTGGTTTCATACTTAAAAAGAATGAAGGGTTTATTGATCAAGATTGAGCAAACGATAGGGATTTACCTAAAGGTCAAGCTAGAATTAATAAGTATGTTTATCATGCAACTCAAAAACAAGATGCAATTGCTGAAATAATACAAAGAAAAGCAGGTTATGAAGAAGGTAAAGAACCTATTTTAGACACTAGTGTTATAAATGATAATACAGAGTTGAATAAAATTAAAAATAATGCTGAAAAATATGGTGTTAAATTATCAAGAGTTATAAATTCAGGAATGCAACAAAAAATGTTTTGGAATCCACTTCCTAATGATAAATTTTTAAATGAATATAATGATAAAGCAAGGGAATTGATGTATGGCTTTTCAAAAATAGAAGATATTAAAAATAAACCAAGTGCTTTTAAACACTTTATGATTGGTGATGCTGCTAAATTAAGACACACTATAGATTTGGCTTATAATTGATATGCAGGTGTTCAGCAAGTCACAGGTAATTCAACTAAAATGCCTTTATTATCACCTTTTGCACCAGAACAAGTGACTCCTGTAGATACAACCAATGTTTTTGATGATCCTAAAAATGCAACTCCATTTGCTACACCGGCAGATTTGATCGCCGCTGAAACAAGGGAACCCTCAAAAATCACTGAGGCTCAAAAAATTTATGTAAGACCATCAGGAGTTCCATCATACGCTGATTTAAAAAATAGTTATGCAAAAGCGAATAATAAGCTAGATGCAGCTATTTCACCCTCAATGCAAGAAGCAAAAGATTTGATAAAATCAATTGCTGATAAGTATGCAGGTGCAGTAATTCCATTGGAGACTTGAAACGATAAAAATAAAAATCCAGCAAGTCAACAAACATTGAGTCAAGTTAAGACGATGATTAAAGTTTTAAATAAAATAGCTCCTGGTAAAATTACGTTTAAAACATTTGTACCCGAGGATTGAAATACACATGTTCATGATATCCAATATCATGACGCTCAATTACAATATAGAGGGTGAAGTAAAGATTATGATGCTGCTTCATCAGTATTGCAAGGTATTATGGATCCTAGACCAACGGCCGCATTAATAGGTCAATACTTAGATGACAAAAATAATACAGAACTTAAAAAATTAATAAGCAATTCACCAAAAGGTAAATATGATACTTTTGCAAAAATAGTTGATAAAATATCACTTAAAGAATGAAAACAATATGCTTTAAGTAGTTATGCAAATCTTGACAAAGAAAAAGTTAAAGGATTACTTGAAGGGAGTGCGTTGACTTCCGGAGGATATTTAAAAGAATCTTCTAACAGTAAATTTATAGGGGAAGCGGTTTCATTTCTACAAAATAATGCCCTATACTTTCACACGGCAGTTACTTACAGAAGTATTATTATAACTGATAGATTACAAGGGTCATTTTCAATAGTGGTTCAAAAAAAATGATTACATACAAGAACACAGAGAAGCGGGCAAAATTTACTAAGAGATTATTCCGTGGATTTATAAAAGGAGAATTATGACAAAATATATACTAAAACGTTTAGGTTTAATATTAATTTCATTATTCATTATTTTGATTTTAACTTTCTTCTTAATGGATTTAATGAAGGGGTATCCAACAGCCTTGTCTGGATTAACAGGGGAAGCTGATTCGGGTGGTCCAAAAAATGCGAGTTCAGCTGATAATTGAAAAGCATTTTTAGATATGCCAGTTTTTACAAGGTTTGTAGACTTTATTAAAGGTATTTTTATAGGTAAACATGATGTTACTGTAATTTTAAAGGATGGTTCATCTACTAAACTTGCCATTGGTCGTTTCGGGGTAATTTTTGACCCAACACACAAAGACAACTCTCTTAATATATCGAAAGTATTCTTTGGACCACTGAAATATTCAATTATGATTACTTTACCTGCTTTTGTTCTTTCGACAATTTTAGGTATTACATTAGGATTTATTGCTGGTTATAAACGTGGTAAGTGACAGGATACATTAATTAATGTATTTGTAATGTTTTTCGTTGCTGTACCATCATTTGTATTAGCCATTCTATTCTTAATCCTAGGTAAATTAGGTAAAATGCCAATTGCTTTTGATGAATCGCTTGGTACAGCATATTTAATCAAGTCATTAATAATCCCAGTTTTAGTACTAACACTAGGTGGGATTGCTACATTAACTTATTACACAAGAAATGAAGTTGTAGAAATTTTAAAAAGTGATTTCGTTTCTATAGCAAGAGCTAAAGGACTTAATGAAATGCAAGTATTAAAGCGTCATATTTTTAGAAATGCTTCAATTCCACTTGTATCAATAATAATACCTTCATTTATTACATTATTAATGGGTTCATTTATTATTGAAATATTCTTTGCAGTTCCTGGTACTTCAAGCCTTATTGTTAATTCCGTATCTGCAAAAGAAATTTATGTTATTGAATTCTCAATATTATTCTTTACAACACTTTCTTTGCTTGCTTCATTACTTGTTGATGTTCTTTATGTGGTTATTGATCCTCGTATCAAAATTGCACAATCGCAAAAAATGTCAATTTATAAAAAAATGAAACTTTCATTAAAAAGAAGAAATAAATACAAAAATGCTACATTAGCGAAAGGAGATTCATAATGACTTCAAAAGAATTTAATATAAGATATAATCTTTCTGAAATTAATGAAAAATGATTTTCTGCTGATGATGGTATTAAAAAAGAGGAAATTCAAGTTGCGGGTAAACCCTCAACAGTTGCAAAAGACATTTTTAAAAGGTTTTTTTCAAGTAAGACAAATATTGTTTTTCTATTAATTGTCCTTACTATAATTTTATTATCTATTATAGTTCCACATGTTTCTAGATATCATGAAACAGAAGCTATTTCAGGTTCTAAAACTACAGACATTAAACTATTAAAACCAACTTGACAAGGAACTCAAACTAATGTATTGTTTCTATCGCCTCAAGAATGAAATAATGGTAATAATAAATTTGTAACGAATCCAGTTTCTCATGAATGGATTCCAAGTGTCGGTCAATGAAAGATTATTGTTAAAAATACTTCTGCTGACGGCCATAACCTTATATTAGGTACTGATTCAGTTGGTCGTGATATTTGAACTAGATTATGAATAGGTACTGCATGATCACTTAAATTAGCTATTACTGCAGCAGTTATAGAAACATTTATCGGTGTTTCAATTGGTGTTTATATTGGTTTCCACATTGGTAAAGCTCTAGATACAATCGTTATGCGTTTTGTAGAGATATTTACTTCTGTTCCATCATTATTATGATTAATTTTATTAACAACAATAGCAGGAACAGGATTTGGTTCAATATTACTTGCACTTGTTATAGTTGGGTGAGCTGGTCCAGTATGATCTGCTAGAATGTTTACAATAAAAGTTAAAGACCAAGATTTCATCTTGGCTGCAGAAGCAACAGGTGTTTCAAAAGCTGGTAGAATTTACAAACATATTTTGCCAAATATTTTAGGTAGATTACTTGTTTCATTTGTATTAAGAATTCCATCCGTTATTTTCTTTGAAGTAACATTAATCTTTTTAGGATTATCGGTTGGTGGTGCAGAATCCGCAACACTTGGTAGATTGATTAATCTATCTAGAGCATATATATTTGTTCAGCCATTTTATATTTTAGGACCTACAATAGTTATTTTATTACTAACGGTTTCACTTCAAATTTTAGCAAATGGTATGAGGGATGCATTCGACCCTAAAATAACAGGATAGGAGATAATATGGAAGAAAATATAATTAGTGTAAGAGGTCTTGAAGTTTCTTTCAAGAGCTCCACAAAGAAAAAAGAAATAACACGTATTATACGTGGAGTTAATTTTGATATACCAAAAGCTAAAATTGTAGGGTTTATCGGTGAATCAGGTTCAGGAAAATCAGTTACTGCAAAAACTTTACTTAATATGAATAATAACTCAATTACTAATGCTAATAAAATTGAAATTGATGGTATTTCTTTATTGGAAGGTAAGGCAAAACCGGTTTCTTCAACTCAAATTCAGGAATTAGAAACTAAATTAAGTAAAGCGAAGAAAAAAGAAAAACAAAAAGAATTAAGAATGAAGATTAATAGATTGAAAAATGATGAAAAATCTCAGCAACCTATTGGTGAAAAACAATCAATCACAAAATCAAGAAGTAAATGGAAGAAAATTAGGGGTAAAAAGGTAGCTTATATCCCTCAAGATTCATTAACTTCGTTAAATCCAACTAAAAAAATTGGTATACAAATTATGGAATCTTTAGAATTGCATTCCGACCTCAAAACTTCAAAAGAACGTAAAGAAAAAGCAATTGAACTACTTGAACGTTTTGGTGTTAAGGGTGCAAAAGAAAGAATTAATTCTTATCCTCACGAATTTTCAGGAGGAATGAGACAAAGGGTTATTATTGCTATGACTGTAGCGTGTATGCCTGATATTATTATTGCTGATGAACCAACAACTGCTCTTGATCCTACAGTTCAAGCATCAGTTCTTGAATTATTTGAAGAAATAAGACGCGAATTCGGAATATCAATAATATTTATTTCTCATGATATTGCTGTTATAGCAACATTATGTGATTATATTTATGTATTTTATGCTGGTAGGGTAATTGAAAAAGCTTATACAACAGAATTATTTTCAAATCCTAAACATCCATATACTTGATCACTAATGGCTGCTATGCCAGATACAAATATTAAAGCTGAAAGGTTATTTACTATTCCAGGTACACCTCCAAACTTTAGTAACTTACCTGATGGAGACCCTTTTTCTGTACGTAATCCATTTGCACTTAAAGTTGATTATATTAAAGAACCTCCTTTATTTGAGGTTTCAAAAGATCATTGAGCTGCAACATGATTATTACATCCTTCTTCACCTAAGATGAATCCACCAAAAGAAGTTATTGATATTATCAAAAACTCTAAAAAGATATTAGAAAGTAATAGAGGTGTTAAAAATGAACAAAAATAATAAAGTTGTTGAAGTTTCAAATCTAAATAAAACCTTTATGTCTAAAAATGGCGTTGTTAAGGCCATAGATGATGTCTCTTTCTCAATTAGAAAAGGTGAAATTGTTGGTTTGATTGGTGAGTCTGGTTCAGGTAAAACTACAATTGGTAGAACTTTGTTAAGGCTACATGTTCCGAATTCTGGCTCAATTAAAATAGATGGAAATGAATACGCAAGTAAAAAAATTTCAAAGAAAAATAATAGGAAACTTAGAAATAATGCTCAAATGATTTTCCAAGATCCATATTCTTCTTTAAATGGTCAAAAGAATGTTTTGAATATTGTTTCTGAACCTTTAATTGTTAATAAAACTGATAAAAAAATGGTTAAGAATTATCTTGATGAAAGAAGAGGGATGCTCTTATTCTTTAAATATACTTTAAATTCATTTTATTGAGAAAAAGAATGGAAAGATAAAAAAGAATCATTGCTAAAAAGAATTGAAATTGCTAATAAAAATATTAATGATATGAATTCTATAGAATTAAATGTTAAGGATCCAAAAGTTTCTTTATACAGAGCTTTAATAAATGCCTTTTATAAAGATAAAATTAGTTTTAACTCTAAATTAGTTTCAAAAGTATCTGATGATCTTGAAGAATACTTGAATAAGTGAAATGAACTTAAAAGTAAACTTTCAGAGGAACAAATTGACGAATTAGATGAAAAAAATCTATTAGAAGCTAAGGATAATTTTGAAAAAGCCAAAGAGGAACTTAAAGGTTCTAAAAAACTTCATTTATTAAGAGAAAAAAATCAAGAATTAGATGAAAGGATTTTAGAGATTAATGATGAAATCGAATCAATGAATGATTCATCTATTTCCCTTTTTGATGCTTTAATTGAAAAAATTAAACAAGATAATAAAGAGTGTAAGATTAGTATTAATCTATCAAAAACTTATGGAGAACAAAATTTTATTTTACTTACAATGGCTAAAAATAGAATCATTCTTGATAAAGTTGCTAAGATTCGTGATGCATTCAGTTCTATTCTTTTAAGTGTAAATTCTAATGAATTAAATGATAAAATTTCAATAATTACTAAAGAATTATATGGAGAATTATTTGATAAATATAAAAGAGAGAGTGTAGATTTATCTACTCCACTTAAAAAGTTCTCTGATATTTATGAAGAAATTTCATCAATTGAATGAGATGATAATAATTCTTTTGAAAGATTTATAGCTAATCAAGCTGTTAATGATGCAAATAAATTAAGCGATATGAAATCTGTAATAAATAAAATTAATGCTGAGAAAAATGCAATTGATATTGAAATTAATGCATTAATGGAAAAAGATTCTTTAAGAGATCAAGAAAAGTTACAAGAAAATATTGCAAATGCTAAAAAAGAACTTGATAATGCCAAAGAAATTAATGAAAACGAAATAAAAAAATGTTCAAAAGAATATATTTTGGAATTCGCAGAATTAAAAGCAAAAAATGAACAAGAAATTAATGAATTAGAGTTTCAAGTTAAAGAGATAGAAGCAAAAGCTCATCAATTTTATGAAGCAAAAATGGAAGAAATTAAAGAATTTGAAACAGAATTCTTAATGGAAGAAAATGAAACTGATGTTTCGTGAAAACTTTTAAATTCAACCATAAAAGCTTCATTAAATGATAAAAAACAAAAAAATCAAGCATTAGTAGGTGAATGAAAGCGTCTTGTTAATAGTAAAAAAATTATTAGACAACTTTATGGTATTAGTAAATCTATAAGATTACCTTATCTTCTTAGAAAATTCTTGGTAAAAATGGAAGTATTTAAAACGTTGAAACATGCTGGATTACAGCCTTCGCATGCATTTAGATATCCTCATGAATTTTCAGGAGGAATGAGACAGCGTGTAGGTATTGCAAGAGCAATTATTAATAAACCTAAATTTATTATTGCTGATGAACCTATTGCTGCACTTGACCTTTCGATTCAAGCTCAAGTTGTAAATATGTTGTTAGAACAAAAAGAAAGATTGGGTCTTGCAATGTTGTTTATTGCTCATGACCTTTCAATGGTTAGGTTTAATTCTGATAGAATTTTAATTATGCATTTAGGTAAATTGGTTGAATATGGGGAAACAGAAACTATTTTCTCAAACCCTAAACACCCTTATACTAAAAATTTAATTAAAACAATGCCTTCATTAGATAATCTTTCACAAGGATTTAAAGATTCTACATTTATCGCTGATTACTTAAAACCTTATTCAATTACAAACAAGCCGGAATATGTTCAAGTTGGTAACGAAGATCACTTTGTTCTTGCTGATGCTCAACAGGCTATTGAATGAGTTGGTAAAGGTGCTAAAAAGGCGACTGAAATAGAAAATGCTGACGAATATACAAATAATAAAAAACAAAATTCAAAAGATAAAAAGGTAAATACTGCAGAAACTTCAATTAAAGCTGCTAAAAATAATACAAGTAATGAATCTTCAACTAAAGAAGAAATTATTACTGAAAATAAAATAGTTAAAATACCTAAAAAATATAATGCTACTCCAATGCAAAAAAGAGAAAAAAGATTTGGCGGAACTAAAACTAACAGGTCTTTTGCTTCTAAAGAAAATACACCTTCAAAAATAGTTAAAACTAATAAAAAACCAAAAGCAGTTGTTCGTAAAGAAGAATCTTCTACAACAGAACAACAGGAAAATATTTCTCCAATTGCTCCTGGTAGACGTTTGAAAGATAAGTATAAACCAGTTGCATCAAGACGTGGTGGTAAGAAAAGCTTAAGAACAAAGAAATTTACATTGAAATAAAATACTATGAATAAAAATAAAAAACAAAATGTATTAAAAAAAATATTTAGTGATTCTGAATCTAGGAAACAAATAGCAATAGCGTTAATAATGACATTATTAATTGCAATATTTATAATTGTTGTTGGATACTTTATGAAGAAAGACACCGGAACTGTTATGGCAATTCTTGGTGTTGTGGAAATGTGTTTTGGTTTATTATGACTTCTATTTCGTTCAGGACTTGCTTCAACATCTCGTTATGCTATGAGAAATACTGCCAGTTCTGCATTGAATAAAAAATCAAATAAAAAAAATATTGAAAAAAAATATCATATTAAAAGATCTAGTTCTCCTTATGATTTGGAACAAAAAGAATCTAAGAAGAAAAAGATTGGCATTTATTTAATGATTGCCATTGGTATTACTTTTACATTAATTTCTATATGTATACTTTATATTTAATAGACTTTAAGTATTCACTAATTATAATTTAATTGAATACTTCACAAAAAAACTTGAGTTTTCATAACTCGAGTTTTTTTTGAATAATTTTGGAATACTATTATTTAAATAATAATTTGGAATTTAAAAATCTACCTAAGTAGATTTTTTTATCATTTTATTTAATGAAAGTTAGTAAATCATTAGCAATCATTATTTCTTCATTAGTTCTAACTGCGAATAAAGGTATTTTTGAAGAGTCATCAGAAATTAATAAAATGTCTTCGTATTTCTCTCCATTTCTTTCATCGCACAATTCAAGTCCTAGTATTTTAACTTCACTTATAATTGCTTCTCTTATTTCCTTAGAATTTTCACCAATACCTGCGGTAAAAACTATTCCATCAAGTTTTTCTCCTATTTGGTTTGCATAATCAACAATATAAGTTGCTATTCTTCTTGAAAATGATCTAATTGTAAATTGTGCTCTTTCGTCACCTTTGTCAGCAGCATCTCTAATATCTCGCATATCAGAAGAAATTCCTGAAAGTGCCTTAAGACCTGATTCGTGATTTAATAAATCAACAACATAATTTGCGTCTTTATTTAGTTGTCCACTCATATAACTAACGATTGCAGGATCCAAATCACCTGAACGTGTTCCCATTATTAAACCAGCTAAAGGTGTTAATCCCATTGATGTGTTTATAACTCTTGAATTTCTAATTGCTGATAATGATGAACCATTACCTAAATGACACACTATTAGATTTACACTATCTTTTTTTAAGTGTTCTTCCATGTGTTTAGTTATATATTTGTGAGATGTTCCGTGCATTCCATAACGTCTAACTCCGTATTTTGTATACCATTCATTTGGAACTGCATACATAAATTCTTCTTTTTCCATTGTTTGATGGAATGAAGTATCAAATACTGCAACATTCGGCACATTTGGTAATAATGACATAAATGCTTCAATAATATCTGCTTCTCCTGGGTTATGTAGAGGAGCCAATTTAGCTAATTCTCTAATTTCTTTTAATTCTTTTTTTGTAATTAATGAAGATTTTTTAAAAAATTCTCCACCTTGAACTATTCTGTGTCCAACACCAACGAGTTCTTTTCAATCCTTAATAATTTCTTTATTTTTTAATTCTTCCATCAAAAGAGCAATTGCATCTTTGTGATTATTTAGGGTTTTATCTATTCTAAATTTTTCGCCATTTACCTTAATTGTGAAAATTCCATCTACTTCAATTCTTTCAGCCATACCTGAAGCAATTAAATCTTTATTGTGTGCTTTCAATACTTGAAATTTCAATGAAGATGAACCACCGTTAACTATCAAAATTTTTCTATCCATATTTTCTCTCCTTTAAGTGAGTACTATAATTATAACTAATTTCGTAATATCATAAATGATAATAAAGTAAAAAATATTTCATTTAATTTTTTACCAATTCAAGTTTTAAGTTTTAAATTTAGAATATAATTTTAAAGTAGATTTAATGAGCTCTACTTTTTATAGAGGGTATCATAACTATATTCATCACTTTTGTGATGTCTTATTACAGGAGAAAAAATGAAATTATATTTTGATATAGGTAATACTAATATCAAGTTGAATTTTCGCGAAAAAGAAGAAGAAAAATACTTCTCTTTTAAAACGAAAGATGAAAACATAACGATAGACTCTTTTTTTAATATGTTGCCAGAAAATATTATCCAAAATAATGTGGAAAAAGTTTTTATAACATCAGTTGTACCAAGATTAACATCTTTGATGACAAGGATGGTTAAAAAGTACTTTCAAATAGAACCTAAGATACTAGCATTTCCAATTAAGACAGGTTTGAAAATAAACGCTACAGATCCTAAAACTATTGGTGCGGATCTTATTGCTTTATCTGTATTTGCAGCAAGTAAATCTAATAATTCAATAATTATAAATCTTGGAACATCAACAACTATTACTCATATAGAAAATAAAGATGTTAAAGGTTTTATAATAGCGCCTGGAATTCAGGGTTCTTTTGAATCGTTAATAGATAATGCTGCTAAACTTCCTGAAATAAATTTAAATCCAATTGATAAAGTACTTGGTAATAATACAAGCGAATGTTTATCGATTGGCGTATTGAAGGGTCATTCACACATGTTGAAAGGATTTATTAGGGAAATTGATAGAAATGCAGATATTTTTATTTCTGGAGGTCATTCTTATTTAGTTGAAAAATATATACCAGGAATTTTTATTGAGGAAGCGACAATTAAAGGTATGAAAGTATTGGAAGAATTAAATGGTTTTTAAAAAAATAAAAGTTAGAACAATAACCTTTTTAGGTTTATACGTAGCTATATTTTTACTAATGACCTTTGTTCCTCAAATTGGTTATATTAAAATTGGACCAATAAATGCTACAATGATGGCTATACCAGTCGCGCTTTCAACAATACATTATGGATGAAAAGGTGCAATTTTTGGTTTAACTTGTTTTGCGTTAAGCTCTTTACTTGGGTGTATAGTTTTCCAACCGCCTATCGTTGCACTAGGATGAGGGAAATTGATAGTAATATTTGTAATTGGTAGGATGCTTATTTTTATACCATTAATATTAGTTATTTGAATTGGTAAAATTATTAAAAATAAAAATAAAGAAGCGACCGATAAGAAAAAACACATTGCAAAATATATATACGCATTAATTATTGGTTTAACAATTTCAATTTTTAATACAATTTTTTGTGGTTTATTAATTTATGCATTCTATAAAGATTCATACACATTTGTTGCATTTGTAAGTTTAATCGCAATTAATATTTCTATTGAGTGGACAGTTCCACCAACAATAGCTATGGCTTTGGCAACACTTGGCTTTTATTTAGAACATAAAGAAAAAGTAAATAAAGATATAACATATTAATAATTAATCACTATTTATTTAGTGATTTTTTATATGGTATTTTCAGTGTTTTCTTAAGTTTTGCTTTTAATATATTTTATCTTGTGAATTCTACCATCACATTATTTAGTTCTTAATGCTTCAACTATCTTTCTTTCTTAATCACCTCGTTGTTCTTGATGTGTAATTAGTGTTATTATTTTTAAGTTTATATTACTTGGAAAAACTATAGATATTTTAATTTGTGTTTGTAACTATAATTTCAATAATTATTAAATAAATTTAATTTATAATCAACTCTCAATATTAATGATTAAATAATTTAGAACAAACAAAATTTTGTGATGATAAAAAAATCGTTAAATAATTCTTATGTGATTATGTGATTTAAATTACAATAACAAAAAAAGTTTTTTTGCAAAGACAATTTTACTTTGCTGCAACTTTAAAGAATAAAATTTAAGTTTTAAAATAAAAAGTTGATTTTAAAATAGCTATTTATTAATGGTGTTTTTTGTATATAATAAATAAACTATGGGAAAAGTACATTTATTAACAAAAAATAATATAAGAATTTATATATCAGATATGACAGATATTGCTAATGTTGCAGTTAAAAAACATAAAGCCTTACCACTTGGTGCTTTAATACTTGCGACTTCTATTGCGATATTTGGTCCACTTACAACAATGAAGAGAAATACAAAAACATCAGCAATATTAAATGGAGATGGTTCAACAGGGACTGTAATCGTTGAATCTACTGAACAAGGTTATGTTAGGGCATCAATTGCAAATCCAAGAGTTGCTACGGAATATGATAAAACAAACCCTAATCTTTTACCACTTGGAGTTGGAATTGGTCCGGTTGGAACATTGAAGATTTTACAAACTGTTGATAAGTTAACATTTGGTGGAGAAGTTAAATTAGCCAAGGGTGATGTTGTAACAGATATGGCTTATTATTTTGAAGCATCAGAACAAACTAAATCAGCTGTTCTTTCTTCTATATTATTGGGAGATAATTCACATGTTAAAAGAGCTTATGGAGTTATAATGCAAATGCTTCCTGGATATACTGAAGAAGATGTTTTATGAGTTGAAAAATTTACAAAAAATCAAAAATTAAAAGATCACTCAATAGAATCATTCATAAAAGCTATTGATGGAATTGAATTAGAAGAAAAACATCTTGAATGAAAATGTTCATGTTCAAAAGAAAAATTTCAAGAGCTTCTTGGAACTATACCAAAAGCAGAACAAGAAGAAATTATTAAAGAACATGGCTTTATAGAAATTAAGTGTAATTTTTGTAATGAAAAAGAAGTATTTAAATAATAAAAATAATTATGTATAATTAATACAAATATATAATCAAAGATGTCGGAGCTAGTATGGAAAGTTTGAATTCGCCGACTAAGAGATGTTAATAACATCCGTTTGTTGCGTTAAAACATAAGAGAGTCCTAGAATGGGGTGGTACGTTAGTCCCCAATCTTGGGCTTTTTATATTAAAAATGGAGGTTGATATGGATTTATCACACGTAAAAACACTAGAAGATTTGAAAAAAGCTAAGGCTGAAGTATTTGGTAAGGATGGAGAAATCAAAAAACTTCAAATGCAAATTAGAGCTGCAGAGCCATCTGAAAAAGGTAAAATCGGTAAACAAATTACTGAATTAAAAACTGCTGCTGAAATTGCATTTGCAAATAAATTAAAAGAAATTGAGTTTAATGCTATTGCGGATAAAGTTAATGGAGAATGAGTTGATGTTACTGAACCTATGAAACAATCTGGTTCATTGCATCCTTTAACTATTATTTCTAATAGAGCAAGAAATTGACTTAATCAAAATGGTTATTTTGAATCAACAGGTACAGAAATTGAAACTGATGAATATAATTTCGAACGTTTGAACATTCCTAAAGATCACCCAGCAAGAGATATGCAAGATTCACTTTATATAAATAAAGAAACTTTAATGCGTACTCATAATACTGGATTTACAGCTAGAACATTGGAAAAACATGCTAATGAATCTTTTGCCGAATTTGCAATTGGTAGAGTTTATAGAAATGATGACGATGATCAAACACACTCACATCAGTTTACACAAATAGATCTTGCAAACATTGGTTGTGTTTCATTCCCTAACTTAATATGAACTCTTAAATCACTAGTTTCATATATCTTAGAAGAAAATGTTGACATTAGACTTCGTCCTTCATTTTTCCCATTTACTGAACCTTCTGTAGAAGTTGATATTTTCTATAAAGGAAGATGAATAGAAGTTCTTGGTGCCGGTATTTTAAATGATAAAGTTCTAAAGATGGCTGGTTATACAAATAATATGAATGGTTTTGCTGCTGGAATTGGTGTTGAAAGAATGGCTATGATTAAATATGGTATTAATGATATTAGAGAATTTTATCAAAATGATTTAAGATTCTTGAATCAATTCAAGGAGGTGGAATAATGTTATTTTCATTTAATTTACTTAAAAAATTATCTAAAGCTCCAAAAAACTGAAGCGTTGAAGAAATGACTATTGCATTTAATAAACTTGGTTTTGAAGTTGAACAACACGAACCTTTTATTGATGCTGAAGGCGTTAAATACGGAAAGATTATTTCAGTTTCAAAAAATCCTGAAGGTGATAAATTAAATGTTTGTCAAATTCAGTTCGAAGATAAAATTAGAACTATTCAAACAACCGATAATTCTGTAATAGGTAATGAAGGAAAAGTTGTTATGGCTTTTGTACCCGGTTCAAGACTTGGAGAAATGATATTTTCTAATAGAAAAATGAAGGGTATTGATTCTGAAGGGATGCTTTGTGCCTATGAAGAATTGGTTAAGAATTCTACAAAGGATTTATTACCAGCAGAATGAAAAGGAAAATTACAAATTTTCGATGAAAATACTGATCTCTCATCTGATCCTTTAGAAACTCAAGGTTTTAACGATCATATAATAGAAATTGATATTCTTTCAAATAGATCCGATTCAAATTCATATTTAGTAATGGCTCAAGAATTAAAAGCATATTTAGATATAGAAGAATCACCAAAATTTGCAAATATTATAGAGGGAAGTTTTGAAACAACAATTAATGTTGAAAATGGTGAAGCTGACTTATTAACAATGGCTGAAACAAAAGTAGAGGGTATTGAGTTATCATTAGAAGAAAAACTTATACTTCTAAAATCTGATATTAAATTGATATCACCAATTGTTGATATGACAAACTTAACACTTTTAATGACAGGACAACCAGTTCATGTTTACGATAAAAAAAGTATTTCGGGTAATATAACTGCAAAAACAATGGACTCAAAATCTATTATTTTAGGTGGAACAGAAATAAATTTTGAGGATGCTTTATTAATTAAAGATGAAAATAAGGCTATATCCGCAGCTGGAGTTATGGGATTTGAAGAAACTGGAGTAAATAATTCTACTCAAGATGTTATTATTGAAGTCGGTAATTTTAACATTAAAAAAGTTAGACATACTGCTAAACAAACAAAACTTAACTCTTTATCTTCAAGACAGTCTTCAAAAAGACTTGGTATCGGTACTCAAGAATTAGCTTGGACTTATTTAACTAATAGACTACCAAACATATCTAAAGTTAAAAATTTAGGTAAGTATGAACAAAAAGTTATTGGATTTAATAAAAAAGAAATAGATAAATTAATTGGTCATGAAATTTCAAATGTTGATTTTGTAAAATTATGTAAAAAAATGAATACACTTGGATTTACTGTTAATCAGTCAACAATAACTATTCCCAACTATAGACATGATATTGAAGCGCAACAAGATATTAATGAAGAATTCATTAGACTATTTGGATATGATAACTTAGAACCAAGTGCACCTTTTGTGAATCCTTCTTATGTACAATTTGTTCAACATAAACATAGTGATATCGCTGCAATGGGTTATCAAGAAGTATGAACTTATTCTTTAATTTCAAAAGAAAAAAATATATTCAATCCATTTTCTTTTGAAAAAACAATTGAATTAGAAACGTTTGTTTCAAAAGAAAGAGAAGTTATTAGAAATTCAATGGCAATTTCTTTATTGGGAGTTATTGAATATAATTCTAAAAGAAAGATGGATAAACTCTCGATATTTGATATTGGTAGAATTAATAATGGTGTTCATGTTGCAGCAATTGCTTCAACAATAAAATCATTTACAGAAATAAAACAAGATATTATTAATATTATTAAAAAACCTGTTACCTTTGTAAGAGCAAAAGGAGAAACTTTCCATGAAGGAGTTTCTGCATTTATTCAATATGAAGGCAAAACAATTGGTTGAATAGGTAAAATTCATCCTTCAATTAATTCGATTGATGCATTTATTGCTGAAGTCCAAATTGATTCTGAAGTTGAACAAGTTAGTTTTAAAGAATATGATGAAAATCAGCTTAAATCAAGAAACATCACTTTTGAACTTGAGGAAAAAGAAGAAATCTCTAAATACTCAAGCAAAATAGAAAATATTCAAGGTATCTTTTCAGTGGAAGTATCTGATATTTATATAAAAGATAATATTAAGAAAGTAACTTTACTTATTAAAGGTGATAATAAATCAATTGAAATATTTGATAAGAATTTTAATTAAGAGCAATGCTCTTTTTTTAATATAATTATTCTATGAAAAAAATAATTACTTTAGGTTCAGTTGAATCATTTACTGGTGGAGCATATGCTGCATATATAACTTCTATTCCAGGATCTAGCAAATATTATAGAGGTACAGTTGTAACTTATGCAACAGATTTAAAGAAAAAATTAGGTGTAAATGTTTCAAAAGGAGTTGTGAATAAAGAAGTTGCTTTAGAAATGGCACAAAAAGGAAGAGAATTTCTTGGTGTTGATATTTGTGTTTCGTTTACAGGTAATGCAGGGCCAGAGGCTATGGAAAACAAACCTGTTGGTTTGGTATATATCGCTGTTAATGATAATGTTCTAGAATTAAAATTAAACGGAGATAGAGATTCTATAAGAAAACAAGCTATCCAAATAGCTATTAAAGAAGTGGAAAAATATAAACGCAATAACTATTAGACTAATATAGGAATAAAAAATATTTTATATTTATTTTTATCTTTTTATGTAAATGTAGCTACATATATATGGAGGTGAATGATGAATAAAAAAGAAATAAAAGATGCCATGGAAAAAATAAAAGTTGCATTTGGCAAGGAATCGGTCATGTTATTGGGACAAAGACCACCTGTTGATGTTGATGTTATTTCCACCGGTTCATTAATGATAAATAAGGCATTAGGTATTAATGGATATCCAAAAGGGAGAGTTTTGGAAATATATGGACCTGAATCTTCAGGTAAAACTACACTTGCACTACATGCAATTGCAGAAACACAAAAATCTGGCGGCGTTTGTGCTTTTGTGGATGCAGAACATGCAATAGATCCACTATATGCAAAAGCCCTTGGGGTAAATATAGATGAACTTATACTTTCTCAACCTGATTCTGGAGAACAAGCTCTTGAAATTGTTGATATATTAACCAAAACTGGAACAATTGATTTAATTATCGTTGATTCGGTTGCTGCGTTAGTTCCTGAAGCAGAGTTAAATGGAGAAATGAAAGATCAAACCATTGGTTCACAAGCGAGGTTAATGTCGAAAGCATTAAGGAAAATCACTGGGTCTTTAAATAAGAATGGTACAACAATAATTTTCTTGAATCAAATAAGAGAAAAAGTTGGTATTATTTTCGGTAATCCAGAAACCACTCCTGGAGGAAGAGCTTTAAAATTCTATGCTTCAATAAGAATGGAAGTAAGAAGAATTTCTTCTTTAGGTAGTGGGGATAATATAACGGGAAATAATATTCGAATTAAAATCTTAAAAAATAAACTTGCACCTCCATTTAAAGTAACTAATACTGAAATACATTTTGGTAAAGGTATCTCTCTTGAATCAGAAGTTGTAAGTTTAGCGGAAGAGCAGGGCATTTTTGAAAGAAAAGGTGCTTGATATAAGTATCAAGACAAAAATATTGCTCAAGGTAAAGCTAACTTAAGAGTTCTTCTTGAAAAAGATGAGAAATTTAAAAAAGAAATAATACAAAAACTTAAAATATAAGTTATTTATTATTTTATTGACAATAAATTTGCAAATATCAAATAAATATTAATTTACTATTTTAATTGCATTTTTTTATCTTAAACATTGGAGTTAACCACTCTGATGTTTTTGTTTTGTATTGTGTATAATATAACTATATTAGAAAGCGGGAAAAATGAAAGTTCTATTTGTAGGGGATGTTTTTGGTAAACCAGGTTTAAAGACTCTTGTTAGTGAATTACCAAAATTAAAAGCAAAATATGATATTGATTTTGTAATAGTTCAAGGGGAAAATATTTCTGGTCGTAAAGGTTTGATATTTCCAGATTATGAAAAATTAAAAAATGCTGGTGTTGATGCTTTTACAATGGGTAATCACATTTGAGCCAAAAAAGAAATAAATAAATTATTTAAATATAATGATATTATCAGACCATTAAATGTAAGTAATAAATATCCAGGAAAAGGTTCTATTGTATTTGATGTTAAAGGGAAGAAATTAAGAGTTACATCATTAATGGGGATAACTTTTAATGAATTGAGGAAACCTTGAAAAGAGTCGCATGCTTCTAATTTCTTTGATGCGTATGATGATATTGAAGAACATGGAGAAAAAGCGGATTATCATTTTATTGATTTTCATGCAGAAACAACTTCAGAAAAAGGAGTTCTATCAATTTATCTTGATGGAAAGATTAATGCATTGGTAGGAACTCATACTCATGTTCAAACTGCAGATGATAAAACTTTACCAAATGGAACAGCATTTATTACAGATGTTGGTATGACAGGTCCTAAAAATTCGGCAATTGGAGCTGATTACGAATCTGTATATTTAAAAATGCGTTATGATGAAATGTCAAGATTCACAGTTTCTAAAAATGATTGTCAAGTTAATGCTGTTGTAGTAACTCTTGATGATAATGAAAATAAAATTGAAAGAATCAATTATGAAATTTAACCTAAGGGAAACCTTATTTTTTATTTCCTTTTTTATTTATGGAATATAGTTATTAATATTTATTATAAAAATCAAATAATCATTGTAGCATTAATTAATAATATAAACATCTCTATCCCTTAATAATAAAATTTCTCCATTGCAAACCTAAATATGCACTTTTTATAAGAATGGTAGATAATAATTAATATTTTTTAAATAATTGGTTCAATTTTTATACTTATAAGGCACCAACTATTGCAACAGCATATATTTGACTGCAAAATAGATCTTTGAAAACTAGATACAAGAACCATAAGCCCGGAATCAATTAATGAGAGTTTGATCCTGGCTCAGGATGAACGCTGGCTGTGTGCCTAATACATGCATGTTGAACGAAGCTAAAAGTGCTTGCACTTTAAGACTTAGTAGCGAATGGGTGAGTAACACGTACTTAACCTACCCCCAAGTTTGGGATAACGTTTGGAAACGAACGCTAATACCGAATACGTATTTGAATCGCATGATTTAAATATAAAAGGAGCTTCGGCTTCGCTAGGGGATGGGAGTGCGCTACATTAGTTAGTTGGTAGGGTAATGGCCTACCAAGACTATGATGTATAGCGGGGCCGAGAGGCTGATCCGCCACACTGGGACTGAGATACGGCCCAGACTCCTACGGGAGGCAGCAGTAGGGAATTTTCCACAATGAACGAAAGTTTGATGGAGCGACACAGCGTGCAGGATGAAGGTCTTCGGATCGTAAACTGCTGTTATAAGGGAAGAAAAACTCTAGTAGGTAATGACTAGAACTTGACGGTACCTTATCAGAAAGCGACGGCTAACTATGTGCCAGCAGCCGCGGTAATACATAGGTCGCAAGCGTTATCCGGAATTATTGGGCGTAAAGAGTTCGTAGGTGGTCTTGTCAGTCTGAAGTTAAAGCCCGGGGCTCAACCCCGGCCCGCTTTGGATACTGCAAGACTAGAGTATTAGAGAGGTTAGTGGAACTCCAAGTGAAGCGGTGGAATGCGTAGATATTTGGAAGAACACCAATGGCGAAGGCAACTAACTGGCTAATAACTGACACTGAGGAACGAAAGCGTGGGTAGCAAACAGGATTAGATACCCTGGTAGTCCACGCTGTAAACGATGATCACTAGACGGTAGAGGATTTACTGTCACAGCTAACGCATTAAGTGATCCGCCTGAGTAGTATGCTCGCAAGAGTGAAACTTAAAGGAATTGACGGGGACCCGCACAAGCGGTGGAGCATGTGGTTTAATTTGAAGATACGCGGAGAACCTTACCCACTCTTGACATCTTCCGCAAAGCTATGGAGACATAGTGGAGGTTAACGGAATGACAGATGGTGCATGGTTGTCGTCAGCTCGTGTCGTGAGATGTTCGGTTAAGTCCGGCAACGAGCGCAACCCCTGTCCTTAGTTACCAGCACGTAGTGGTGGGGACTCTAGGGAGACTGCCTGGGTAACCAGGAGGAAGGTGGGGACGACGTCAAATCATCATGCCTCTTACGAGTGGGGCAACACACGTGCTACAATGGGAGATACAGAATGACGCAATATGGTGACATGGAGCAAATCACAAAAATCTCTCTCAGTTCGGATCGAAGTCTGCAACTCGACTTCGTGAAGTTGGAATCGCTAGTAATCGTAGGTCAGCTATACTACGGTGAATACGTTCTCGGGTCTTGTACACACCGCCCGTCACACCACGGGAGCTGGTAATGCCCGAAGCTGGTTTATTAACTTCGGAGATGACTGTCTAAGGCAGGACCGGTGACTGGGGTGAAGTCGTAACAAGGTATCCCTACGAGAACGTGGGGATGGATCACCTCCTTTCTATGGAGTACACATCACTTTTTAGGTCAGTACAAGTCTTAATAATGTAGTAATTTAATTACAATATATGGTTAAGCAAAAATCCTATCTTTCCCAAGGCAACGAGTAATTCGTATGCTGAATGATAGGCGAGTTTATGGGGTATTTTGACCAATACTATCTTGTATCTAGTTTTGAGAGTTTTATTCTCTCTATATAGTTCTTTGAAAACTGAATAGCAGACATTTATGTAATAATGTTGAACATCTTTTTAAGATATTTAATGTAATTACATCGTCATGTTTACTTTTGCTTATTTTAAGCTTAAGTAAATATAACAAAAACCAATAAAACAACAATATTCATGTATTTATATATGAATATAACAACAACAGAATTCGTGTATATTAATATACTAGAATTTGATCTCAATAAAAAAATAAAATTAAAACTTTTAAAGTTTTAACAATTTTCGTTTTAAATAAAATAGATAACCTTAAGATATAAATCATAGGTCTGACATTAAGTCAGATCGTTACAAACTTATTAAATAAGTAAGAGTGAGTGGTGAATGCCTTGGGTCTGGAAGTCGATGAAGGACGTGATTACCTGCGATAAGCATTGTGGAGCTGGATATACGCTATGAAACAATGATTTCCGAATGGGGAAACCCAGCTGGATTAATCTCCAGTTACTCCCAACTGAATACATAGGTTGGGTAGAGATATACCTTGTGAACTGAAACATCTTAGTAGCAAGAGGAAAAGAAAATAAATAATGATTCCGTCAGTAGCGGCGAGCGAACGCGGAAGAGGCCAAACCAGCTTTTAGCTGGGGTTGTAGGACAGCTTTTATGAGTTACAAAACTTATGTATAGAAGAATTACCTGGAAAGGTAAGCCAAAGAGGGTGATAGCCCCGTACTTGAAATGCATAAGACTCTTAGCTGTATCCTGAGTAGGGCGGGGCACGTGAAACCCTGTTTGAATCCGCCGGGACCACCCGGTAAGCCTAAATACTAACCAGACACCGATAGTGAACAAGTACCGTGAGGGAAAGGTGAAAAGAACCCCGTGAGGGGAGTGAAATAGATTCTGAAACCGCTTACTTACAAGTAGTCAGAGCCCGTTAATGGGTGATGGCGTACATTTTGCAGTATGGTCCGGCGAGTTATGTTTGCGTGCAAGGTTAAGTGGAAAAAAGCGGAGCCGTAGAGAAATCGAGTCTTAATAGGGCGCCCAGTACGTAGATATAGACCCGAAACCAGGTGATCTATCCATGAGCAGGCTGAACGTTAGGTAATACTAACTGGAGGGCCGAACCAGAGTACGCTGAAAAGTGCTTGGATGACTTGTGGATAGCGGTGAAATTCCAATCGAACCTGGATATAGCTGGTTCTCTTCGAAATAGCTTTACGGCTAGCGTTGTGTGTTAAGTAGTGGAGGTAGAGCACTGAATGTGGGATGGCCGCGCCTAGCGGTACTGACTACAATTAAACTCCGAATGCCATTATGTATTGCACAGCAGTCAGAACATGGGTGATAACGTCCATGCTCGCGAGGGAAACAACCCAGATCGTCAGCTAAGGTCCCTAAATTGTGTTAAGTGAGAAAGGTTGTGGGGTTTCACAAACAGCTAGTATGTTGGCTTAGAAGCAGCCATCATTTAAAGAGTGCGTAACAGCTCACTAGTCAAGAGACCCTGCGCCAATAATGTAACGGGACTAAACACAATACCGAAGCTACGGACTTCCATTTATGGGAGTGGTAGGAGAGCGTTCTTGTCAGCACTGAAGTCAGACCGTGAGGACTGGTGGAGCGGCAAGAAGTGAGAATGCCGGAATGAGTAACGATTGAAGGTGAGAATCCTTCACGCCTATTGGGGAAGGTTTCCTGGGCAAGGTTCGTCCACCCAGGGTTAGTCGGGACCTAAGGCGAGGCCGAAAGGCGTAGTCGATGGACAACAGGTTGATATTCCTGTACTTCCGCTAGAGTGATGGAGTGACGGAGAAGGATAATACTACCACTTAATGGATTGTGGGGTAAGCAGTAAGAGGGTCAAGTAGGCAAATCCGCTTGATTTTAACCTTGAGCTGTGACGCATAGGGAAAGCTTCGGCGATTACCGAATTGTATGATTTCATGCTTCCAAGAAAAGCTTCTAACATTTAATCTAGTTGGAACCCGTACCGAGAACGGACACACGTCCCCAAGATGAGTATTCTAAGGCGAGCGAGATAACCATTGTTAAGGAACTCTGCAAAATGACCCCGTAAGTTAGCGAGAAGGGGTGCTCATATAAGACAATTTATTGTAATAAAGTGAGCCGCAGTGAAAAGTGAGGGGCGACTGTTTACCAAAAACACAGCTTTGTGCTAAATCGCAAGATGAAGTATACGAGGTGACGCCTGCCCAGTGCCCGAAGGTTAAGTTGAAGTGTTAGCATTAGCGAAGCTCTGATATGAAGCCCGGGTGAACGGCGGCCGTAACTATAACGGTCCTAAGGTAGCGAAATTCCTTGTCGGCTAATTACCGACCTGCACGAAAGGCGTAACGATCTCTCAGCTGTCTCAACAATGGACTCGGTGAAATTATGGTACCAGTGAAAACGCTGGTTACCCGCATCAAGACGAAAAGACCCCGTGGAGCTTTACTACAGGTTTGTATTGTTATTTGGCTAAACATGTGTAGGATAGGTGGGAGACTTTGAAACTTGGACGCTAGTCTAAGTGGAGTCATCCTTGAAATACCACCCTTGTTTAGTTGAATAACTAACTTGCCACCATTATCTGGTGGGAGGACAGTGCATGCTGGGTAGTTTGACTGGGGCGGTCGCCTCCTAAAATGTAGCGGAGGCGCTCAAAGATACCCTCAGTACGGTCAGAAACCGTACGTAGAGCGCAAAGGTAAAAGGGTGTTTGACTGTGAGACCTACAAGTCGAGCAGGTGCGAAAGCAGGACTTAGTGATCCGGCGGTTCCTTGTGGAAGGGCCGTCGCTCAACGGATAAAAGCTACCCCGGGGATAACAGGCTTATCTTCCCCAAGAGATCACATCGACGGGAAGGTTTGGCACCTCGATGTCGGCTCATCGCATCCTGGAGCTGGAGTCGGTTCCAAGGGTTGGGCTGTTCGCCCATTAAAGCGGTACGCGAGCTGGGTTCAGAACGTCGTGAGACAGTTCGGTCCCTATCTGATGTGGGCGTTGGATTATTGATGAGAGCTGCTCTTAGTACGAGAGGACCGGAGTGGACATACCACTGGTGTTCCAGTTGTCCCGCCAGGGGCATAGCTGGGTAGCCAAGTATGGAAAGGATAACCGCTGAAAGCATCTAAGCGGGAAGCCTCCTCAGAGATGAATAATCCCTTGAAATTCCTTGTAGACGACGAGGTTGATAGGCTGGAAGTGTACGTGTAGCGATACATTTAGCTGACCAGTACTAATAAATTGAACGGTTTAATAAGTGATCTATATTTTAGGTTATCTATTTAAACGGTACGTCACAAAACATACCCAAACAAACAATCTGCTATTCAGTTTTGAGAGAACTAGGATAAATCGACCAGAAGGTCATTTTTTTTCGCCTTTTT
>NZ_PSZO01000001.1 GCF_004335975.1 Mycoplasma marinum | reverse complement strand
AGGGACTTTTCATTTGCCTATTTTGGATAATTGCATATGAAAAGTGCCTCACTTAAATTTTAACTCTAAGTGTTGCACTTTAAATTTCAATCGAGGAAAAAGTGTTTTTAGCACTTTTTTTATTTTTTTATTAAGAAAATAAAAAAAGAACTAAGCAACAAGTCCTTTTTTCTTAAGAGTTTTAGCTGTTTTAGCAGAAACTTTAATTTTTTTCTTTTGTCCGTTTTCGATAACTGTAACTTTTTGTAAGTTAACACCGAAAGTTCTCTTAGTTGCGTTTAAAGCATGAGATCTATTGTTCCCTGACATTGGGCCTTTTCCTGAGATTGAACATCTTCTTGCCATGATTCCTCCTTATAATTTATATTAATATTTTATTACATATTAGGTATCATTATTATAAACTAAAAACTAAAAAATAGGTAAAAAATATATATTTAATGGTTTATGTTAGTATATATATACAAGTATATATATGAAATAAATGGTATAATAGATTGGTAAATTAAAGGGGGCTTAAATGTCAGAAACAAAAATTCAAGTATTAAAGGAAGGAATAATTAATGCTATTAGTACCGTTCCTGGTCTTGTTGGATTGGTAAATAAAGAATCAGAAGCACTTAATCCAAGAGTGCTATCTGAAAAAAATTACACAAAAGGAATTGATGTAGTTCAAACAACAAAAGGTATAGATATAAAGGTATTTATTATTATTTCCTTAAATGTTAGAGCTGAAATAGCATCTCGTGAATTATTATCTGCAATACAGTCATACTTTAAAACAATCGAAGAAAAAATATTGAAAGTAAATATTTATATTAAAGGAGTTAAATAATGAAACAAATTAATGGTAAGTTACTAAAAGAGGCTCTTGTATCAGGAGTTAATGGAGTTAGGAATGATGCAAATAGAATAGATGCATTAAATGTTTTTCCAGTTCCTGATGGAGATACTGGTTCAAATATGTCTGCAACAGCAAAATATGCTTCTGAAGAAATTCAAAAAATTGATTCTGACTCAATTTCTGAAATATCAGCTAAATTCGCAAGAGGTATGCTATTAGGTGCAAGAGGTAATTCAGGTGTTATTCTTTCACAAATTTTTAAAGGTTTTTCAGTAGGTCTTAAGGATAAAAAAGAAGCAAACGGATTTGATATAGTAAAGGCGTTTACGCAAGCAAAAATATATGCTTATAAATCAGTTATGAAACCTGTTGAAGGAACTATTCTTACTGTTATTAGAGAAACAGCAGATGCATTGGAGAAAGTTGTTACTCCTTCAATGTCAATTACTGAAATCTTTTCATTAGCAACAAAAGAAGCTAGGAAATCAGTAGATAATACACCGAACTTATTACCAGTTCTTAAAGAAGTTGGTGTTGTCGACTCAGGTGGAGAAGGATTATTCCAATTCCTACAAGGTATGTCTAAACATCTTGAGGGGGAAGCTACACCATTTATTGAATCAACAGGTGAAGCGATATTACTTTCAGAAGAAACATTTGATGGTGAATTTGGATATTGTACAGAATTTATTGTTAACTTAAAAAATCAAAAAACATTTAAAAAAGAAAAATTTGAACAAGGTCTTAATAAATTAGGTACATCAGCGGTTGTTGTTGTTGATGAAGAGATTCTTAAAGTACATATTCATGCATTAAAACCTGGAACAGTCTTAAATTTTGCACATAAGTTTGGTGAGTTTTTCAAAATTAAAATTGATAATATGACAGAACAAGCGACTGAAAATAAAGCTGCTTCTCAAAAACAATCTTCACCAGCTGCATCAAAATCCAAAACTATGAATATAGGAATTGTATCTTGTAATGTTGGTCAAGGTATTATTAATGATATGAAAGAATATGGTGCTAACTTTATTATTGAAGGTGGTCAAACTATGAACCCTTCAGCTTCAGATATTATTAAGGCAATTAATGATGTTGAGTCAGACAAAGTAATTATTTTACCTAACAACTCAAATATTATTTTAGCTGCTCAACAAGCAGCACAAACAATTACCGATAAACAAGTGGTTATTGTACATACAAAAACTCAAATGCAAGGAATCTCAGCAATATTAAATTTTGATCGTGAAGGAACACTTTCGGATAACAAAGATGAAATGCAAGAAGCAATTCTAGCTACTAAAACAGTCCAAGTAACTAAAGCTTCAAGAACAACTAGAATTGAAGGAGTTAAAGTTACTGAAGGAGAATATCTTTCAATTGCAGATAAAAAAATTCTTGGTACAAATCCATCTTCAGTTCAGGCAGCAATCACTGCTATTAAAACTGTTATTAATGATGAAACAGAAATTATTACAATTTATTATGGTGATGATTCTACTAAGAGTGACGCTTCTGAAATATCAAGTTATTTAGAAAACAACTATGATGTTGAAATAGAAGTCAAAGCAGGAGATCAACCAGTTTATAACTTCTTGATTGCAGCTGAATAATTTTAAATATGAAAGGAAGTAAATATGACAACGATAGCATTTGATGTAATGGGTAACGATAACGGACCAAAACCTGCCGTTGTTGCTTCTTTGAATTTTATTAAAAAAAATCCAAACTATAAGATTATTTTAGTTGGAGATAAAAAACAAATTGATAAATTTTTAACTGAAAAACATGAAAGAATTTCTATACTAGACATACCAATAACTGTAGATGTAAAAAAAGGTGCCATGGTAGTTAGAGATAGAACAACTTCAATGTATAAAGCAATTGAATTGGTGAAAAAAGAAGAAGCTGACATCGTTCTTTCTTCTGGATCGTCAGCAGGTTACATTGCTTATGCAACTTTAGTTTTAAAAAGACTTAAAGGTGTTTCCAGACCAGCATTTATGCCTGTTTTTCCGACAAATAAATCAGGAAAACGTTTTGTAATGATGGATGTGGGTGCAACTTTGGAAGTAGAAGGAGAATTGCTTTATCAATGAGCTAAAATAGGAAATGTATTTGCTGAGCATATTTTAGGCGTTGAAAATCCTAGGGTTTCTATTATTAATGTTGGTACTGAAAAAGGTAAGGGTATGAAATTCCATAATGATGCATATGAGCTTCTTGAAAAAGATGAAAATATTAATTTCCAAGGCTTTATTGAATCAAGAGGATTATTAACACATACAACTGATGTTGCTGTTGTTGATGGTTACGCTGGTAATATGATACTTAAATCAATGGAAGGAACTGGACTAACAATTGGGAAAACTCTTAAAAAAGAAATTAAGAAAAATCCTCTAAGATTATTCGGTGCTCTACTTTCTAAGGGTGCTTTCAAAAATCTTAAAAGCACTATGGACTTTAGAACTGTTGGAGCTGCTTGAGTTATTGGTGTTGATGGAATTGTTATAAAATGCCATGGTTCAAGTGATGTAAAAGCTTTTGCAGGTGCTTTTGGTCAAATTAAAGAAGCTGTTAATAATGATGCTATGAATAAGATTAGAAAGGTTACAGAATAATGGAAAAAATATTAGATCAATTTGGAATTAAACCAAAGAATATCGATATTTATTATCAAGCGTTCACACACCAAACGTTTGCTAATGAAAAGAGATATAACTACACATATCAACGTTTAGAGTTTGTTGGTGATGCTTTAATAGATGCAGCGGTGGGTGTTTATTTATTTAATAATTTCCCAAAACTTTCAGAAGGTGAGATGACACTTTTAAGAGCTAAGGCTGTTAATAAAGATTCATTTGCTAAATTATCTAAAAGATTAAAATTAGGTGAAATACTTCGTGTTGGTAATGGTGCAGAAGAATTAAGAGAAAATGATTCTATACTTGCTGATTTATTTGAATCATTTACAGCAGCAATATTCTTAGATCAAGGTAGAGAAATATTTGAGGCATTTATGGATGTTACTGTATTCGAAAAATTAAGAAAATTTTCAAAGAAAGAATTAAAAGATTCGAAGACATTATTACAAGAATTCTTACAAAGTGAATCAAGGGAAGTTGTAAAATATAAAACTCATAAAGATGGTGAATTATTCTTTTCTAAAGTTGAACATGATGGACATCACTTTGGTGCTGGAAAAGGAGCATCCAAAAAAGAAGCGGAACAAAGGGCAGCAAAAGCAGCACTGAAATTATTAAAAGGGGGTAAATAATGAAATTAGTAAAAGTGGTAGCGCATGGTTTTAAGTCATTTGCGGACAAAACAACATTAAATTTTGATGGTGGTGTAGTTGGAATTGTTGGTCCAAATGGATCAGGTAAATCAAATATTAATGATGCTATTAAGTGAGTTTTAGGTGAACAATCATCAAAATCACTTCGTGGTGATTCAATGGAAGATGTAATTTTTGCAGGTTCAAAAACAGTTAAAGCAATGAATCAAGCAGAAGTAACACTTACTTTTGATAATTCAGAAGGAAAGGTATCCATTCCACATAAAAAAATATCTATTACAAGAAGATTAAAAAGAGGAAAAGGTGGGAACCAATATTTTATTAATGGAGAATTAGCAAGATTAAGAGATATTAAAGAAATAGCCATGGAAACAGGTATGTCAAAATCTTCATTAGCTATAATTTCTCAAGGAACAATTTCAGATATAGCTCAAGCAACACCCGAAGAAAGGCGTGGAATTTTTGAGGAAGCTGCTGGTATTTCTAAATATAAATCTAGAAAAAAAGAAGCTATGAAAAAATTAGATAATACAACAGAAGCTTTAGAAAAAGTTCAAACTGTTGTTTACGAGTTAGAACGTCAATTAAAACCATTGAGAAAACAAGCTGATAAAGCTAAATTATATTTAGAAAAAACAGCTGAGTTAAAAGATGTTGAAATAGGGTTAATTGTCGAGGATGTTAAATTTTATAATGCTGAATTAGAAGTACTTAATGACAAATTAGTTGATGTCATTGAAACAAAAGAAGATTTAGAGTCAAGAATTAGAACTTCTGAAGATGAAGTAGAACAAAAAACATCATATAAATTAAATCTTGAAAACGAAGTTTTAAAATTAAATACAAGATTTCAAGAAGTTTCTGAAAGTATTCGCGATTTAGAACTTAAGGATTCAATTAACGCACAAAGACGTCAAATGATAATTGATGGCCAAGTATCTTCTTCTGCGACTGCTAAAACTGATGCTATGAAAGAACAACTTGAAGAAATGTCTATGAAGTTGTTGCAATATAAATCATGAATCACAAAGGCTGAAGAGGATGTAAAATCTAAAAAAGCTGAAGCTTCAGAAAAAGAACTTCAAATTACAAGTCTTAAAAATAAAAAAGAACTTGATTCTTCAAAACTACTTAAAATTAAAACTAAAATAGATATTTTAGAAGATCATAAAAATAATAAAACTAACTTATTTCAAGGTACAAGAACAATAATGAATAATAGAACAATATTTCCTGGTGTTAAGGGAATAGTTGCAGATTCATTAGAAGTTCCGGAAGAGTTTGCTCTTGCTACAGAAACAATTCTTCAAAATGCATTACAACATATCGTTGTTGATAAATCAGAAACAGCTGTAAAATGTGTTAATTTCCTTAAAAGGAATAGAGGTGGGCGTGCAACATTTATACCGCTACAATCAATACAACCAAAATCAGTTAGAGAAGATCATAAATTAGCTCTTCAATCACAAGATGGGTTTATTGGTGTAGCAGCAGATTTAGTGAAATCAAAACCTCAATATAATATACTTAGAAAATTCTTATTGGGAAATATTATTGTTGTAGATCACATTGAGAATGCAACATCTATTTCTAAATTACTTGGTCAACGTTATATGGTTGTTACTAAAACTGGAGATATTATTCGTGTTGGTGGTGTTATTGCTGGTGGTCAAGCTGGTAAGTCAAGAGATTTACTTGGTGTTGATAAACAAATTGAAAAATTGAAAAATGCTCAACCATTAATTGAACAAGAAGTTTCTAAAATAACTTCAACTATATCCGCATTATCAAATGTTATTTCAGAAGATAGAGCAATCATTGGAGAATTGTATGTTGAAGTTGCCAAAACAAAAGAAAAACAATCTAACATCCAAGAACAATACTCATATTTAAAAGATAAGTATGAAGCTGCTTCTAATCAAAAATTCAATATTTCTAAGACACAGGAAATTTCTCTTGGATCTGTAGAAAACCTTGAAGCTGAAAAATCACACTTATCAGCTAATCTTAAAGCTAAGCGTGAAAAAATCATGTTTATCAATAATGAATTGACACAAGTGACTTTGGTTAAAACGGAACTTGAAAAAACATTGCGTAAAATTAATTCTGATTCATCAGAAAATATGACTAAAAAGAATCAAGCAGAATTTTATGTTAAGACTGCAACAAAACGTCTTTCTGAAGAATACTCATTAACTATTGATGCAGCAACAGAAGAATTTAAACTTGAATTAGACAAAGAAGAAGCAAGGGAAATAGTTTCAGTTTTAAGAAGAGAAGTTTCTGAAATAGGACATGTAAACCTTGATGCAATTGATGCATTTGAGGAAGTTAATACAAGATTTGAAAAACTTAAGACTTCTGAGGAAGAATTATTTTCAGCACAACAAACAATCCTTTCTGCAATTAATGAAATGGATAAAATTATTATTACTAAACTTGATACAACAGTTAAACAAACAAGAGAAGAATTTCAAAGAGTTTTTGAAACAATGTTTGGTGGTGGTACTGCTGAAATTAAGTATACAAATCCAAATGACTTATTAGAAACTGGTATAGACGTTATCGCACAACCTCCTGGTAAATCGGTTAGAAATTTAAAATTATTCTCAGGTGGGGAAAAGGCCATTATTGCTATTTCACTACTATTTGCAATTCTTAAATCTAAACCGCTTCCTCTATGTATATTGGATGAAGTTGAAGCCGCACTTGATGAAGCTAATGTTTTAAGGTATGCACAATTCCTTCAATCTTTAAAGGAGTCTACACAATTCATTGTTGTTACTCACCGTGTTGGTACAATGGAAAATGTAGATCATCTATTTGGTGCTACAATGCAAAATAGAGGTGTTACTTCTTTCTTCACTGTTAAGTTAGAAACAGCCAAAGAATTAATTGAAAGCTAGCGCTTTCTTTTTTCTTTTTAATTTTTGATATTAACATTTTAAACCATCTAAAATTTATTCTTTATTAATGTTAATAAATAAAATACCTATCCGAGTATATATTGGTTTTTTAATAACTTCTAATATTATTTTCTTAACTATTTAACACTCATTTTTAATTAAAAGAAATATTGATAAATTTGCAAGAAGATAGACATAAATAAAGAGTTCTACATTTTTTAAAGACGCTATTAATTAGGTGAATTAAGGAATCAATGAAATTTCAAAAGGAAGTTTTCTTATAATGGATGAAAAAATATTTTTCATTTACGTTTTAGTTTTTTTTATTAGCTGATTTATTATTGACATATTAATTTCATATTTTACATGTATATATGTGAAAACATAGATTAAAAATACCTTTTTTGAATAATATTCTTCAGCTTAAGCATATTAATAATTTGTTTCTATTTTTTTATTTTAAAATACCAATGTTAGTTTTTGCTTGCATATAATTGAGATTGTACTCAAAAATGTATAATTTAAAAGCATATAGGGTAAAACCCTAAAGTAATGCGATAATTTAAAAAAACAACAAAATAAAATTAGGAGAAAATAAATGATTAAATCAAAAAAAATTATGACGGGTGCACTTGCTACAATGGGAGTAATTGCAGTTCCTGTTATTTCTGTAGTTTCGTGTGGTGTTAAGGGTATCGAACAATATGATACTGATAATGATGGCCAAATTATTATTCAAACAGGTTGAAGTGCAACTGGTAACCAAAAGAAAGCTTTAGATCTTGCTGTTGCAGAATATAATGCACAACAAAAAGGTACAAAAGGATTTATGCCTGTCAAGGTTGTTGGTATTGAAGGCGGGTATGGTAAAATGGCTTCTACACTTTCAAGTAAAATTCAATCCAAAAAAACTAAAGGTATGCCAAACTTACTTATTGAGTATGCAGATGCATTAGGTATTATTAATAAATATAAATTTGCATTTGATATGAATAAGACAACACCTAGACTTGATAAAGGTCTTATTTCTGATAAGTTCATGAAAATTAATTCACAAATTGGTGGAGCAGATTCTTCAGGTGCATATATGGTTCCACTTGGTAAATCAACTGAAATGGTAGGAGTGAACAATGTTCTTTTATATATGGTATTACACCAAGCTGGATATCAGCCTGGTAAAAATCCTAAGCTAGATAATATTTATAATGATGTAATTAATAAAGCAGATGCTACTGAACAAGAGAAACCTAAAAACTGAGGAAGTTTAAAACCCGGAACTCAAAAGGCTATTGTAGATGCTGCTGATGACTCAATCTTCGACTCTTGAGAATCACTAATGAAATTCTCGGATGCTGTTGCAAAGGGATATGGGCTTAAAGCTGATGGAGAAAAATTTGTTGTTGGGCATGATTCAGGTACAAACCTTGTCTACTCTCTTGGATATCTAAAAGAAAATAATGATATGGATAAATTCTTATTTTCTAAAGAAAAAGGCGGAAAAGGTTATGTAGACTATAAGTTATTTGATGAAAAATCTGAGCAAAATAAAATATTTAAGGATATCTTGGGAGAACTTAAAAAACATGTTGAAACAGGAGCGCTTAAAATTGCTGGTGGTGGTGAATATACTTCTTCACTAATGCAACAACATGGTGTTATATTCTCAATTGGATCTAGTGCTGGATATTCACACTTATCAACTAAAGGCGGTATGGTTAATATTATGGAGGAAGCTAAACTTTCAACTGGAAAAACTGTTTCAATTGGTAATTTTAAACCTTACAAAATATTTGAAAAGGCTGGAAAATTAGTTGGTCAAGCATCAAAAAACTCTCATTACAATCCTATTGTTGCAACCAAAGATAAAAATGATAAAAACCAAAAATATTACATTGAAGTTGGTGAGGATGCCATAAAAGGTATTAACGAATATGCAAAAACACACAAAGAATTCGTATTATTAAAAGACGCATCTGATGGAACAAAAGCTAGCTCTTTAAATCTTAAGGATTACAAAGAAATTAAGGGTGGGTACGGTGTTATTCCAATTGGTGAATCAACTATTATTCCCTATGCTAAATCTTCTAATGAATCATTACAAGAAAATGAAATGCAAGCATTTCCTGGTATTTCAAAATTAAATAAAGATTCTAAAAAAACAATGGCATTTGCACAAGGACCTTCGTTTGTTGGGATTCATGCAAATAAACCAGAGGATAATGCAACAGTATTATTCTTAAATTGATTTTATAATCAAAAAAGTATGACTAAAACAGAGTGAAGTGGTAAATATAATGTTAAAGTCCCAGCTGGTAATTCAATTGTTGAAGCATTTGATAAAATGTCAGGATATATGACACCTATTTCAGGATTTGAAGAAAAATTAAACCCAATTTTTAATAGTGCAACGCAAACAATTCATACAAAAGGTGCTCAAATTGCCTTTAATTCTTACAAAGAACAAGTTAAAAGTGATAGTGGAAGTGTATTCTTTACACCAGTTGATGATTACTCTTCAAGTTTAAGACAAACATTATCAGCAACTATTAAATCTATCTTTACAAATGCTCATACAAGTAATGGTAAAGCTGAATCTGTAAGTAAAATTTATAGCAAAATTAAAATTGCTGCAAGAACAAATAAAATTATTTAAGGAACAAAATATGAATAAAAAAATTAAAATAACACTTGGAACTGCTGCTATTTCATTAGCTGCAATTGCCCCTGCTGCATTTGTGGTTTCGTGTGGAAGTGAAAATAAGGATTCAAAGCCAACATTTGAAAGTAGAAATAATACCTTTGAAAAAGCACTTCAAACTTTAAAATCTTCTTATAGTATTGAACCTTATAAGGTTAAGATAGTTAATTGGCATGATGGTGACACTCCAAAAGTTAAATTTTTAGATAAAAAGATATGAGGTAGACCAGGTGTTGATATCAAAACTGGAATAGCTAAAATAAGAATAGCTTCTATAGATACTCCTGAAATTGGAACTGGTGGATATGGTGGCAAACCATATGCCCCTACAACAGGAGATGAATATAAATATGCTAAAGCAGGTAAAGATTTAGCTGATAAAATAATGCCTGTTGGTACTACTGTTTCAGTATTTACTTCATTTTCCCAAACATATGACAGAATCGCAGGTAGTATATTTTTCGATAGTGATAATAATGGTTCTTTTGAATCAAGTTGAGCAGTTACAATAATGAATAAAGGATTAACTCTTCCTTTTGTTTCTAGTCCAAATGATGTAATTGATGAAAACAATATACTTCACTATATTGGTATTCCTTTTGCAGATGCATTTAATTATGCTTACAATAATAAAATTGGTATGTTTTCTAAAAATATAGAAGAAATTTCCAAAATACATGGTTCCACTGACTTCTCTAGCGTTAAATGGCATAGTGCAGATAATGATAGTGCACCACGTAACGTATATGATTATTACAAAGCATGAGAAGAAATTAATGCTGAATAATAAATTTAATTTAGATAAAGGTTCACACTTATAAAGTGGTGCCTTTTTATTCGCTATTTTTATTTGCTTATACATTTATCTAATGCTCTTTATAGATCTTTTATGTTAAATTTAAGTTGGTTTTTGTTTTATAAATAATATTTTCTTATTATCATGCTAATATCATTAATTATAATTGCTAACAAGAACAAAAGTAAGGTATGTTTTATTTTGTGTAAGATATGGCATTGTCTTACTTTTTAAAGACTTTTTATAGTAAAATATATATAGTAAAATATAAAATAAAAATTAGAAATATCTAAGGAGAAATAAATGTCTGAAAATTCTAAAAGAATTATTGAAGATAACACAATTGAAGTTGTTACTAAGTTTGGTTTAAAAAATAAAGAGATGAATAAATCTGCACCCGCAATTGAAATCAAAGATTTGGTTATTGATTTTGGTGAAACTGTAGCTGTAAATAAAATAAACTTTAAAATTAATGAGGGTGAATTGGTTACTTTATTAGGCCCTTCTGGTTGTGGTAAGACAACAACATTGAATGCAATAGCAGGATTGTTGACACCAACGTCTGGTGATATTAATTTTTCTGGTAGAAATGTTACCAAACTTTCTCCTCAAAGAAGAAAATTAGGGTTAGTTTTTCAAAACTACGCTCTTTATCCTCATATGTCAGTTTATAAAAATATAGCTTTCCCTTTGTACAACGATAAAAATTGAAAAGATAAACTAATTAAAAATAATAAAAAAAATAAGCTGAAAATTGAATTGATAATTTTAAAAGCTAATGGACTTACAAAAGAGAAAGAAGATAAATTAATTGAGGCTTCTCAAAGACGTTTTATTGTTGCTCAAGAAACTAAATTATATCTTCAACAATTAAGAACTAATTACTTAAAAGAAGTTAAAGAAGCTAAAAAGAATGTTGGTTTAGTATCTTCTCATGAACAAGGAAAAAAATCTCTTCTTAATAAGGAAATTTTAAAACATATTAACGTAATAGATTTAGAAAAAAAATCAAAAACTATTACAAGTGAAGAAGCAAAACAAAAAATTGAAAAGTTAAAAAGTGTTCATAAAGAAAAAATGGAACAAATAAAAATTGAAACTGCTAGAGAATTAGAAGAAACTAAAAAACAATATGAAATTGCAAAACAAAAGGCTGCTAAAACTTCTAAAGAAGACAAAGCATTAATTGCTGAAGCTAAAAAGAATCGTTGAAAATTACCTACTCTTGCAGAAAAGCAATATAAGCAATTATTAAATGATTTAAAAAATGAATTTGGAAATTCTGCAAGTCTTTCTAAAGAACAAGAGGAAAAAATTGAACAAATTAAATCCAATATACTTTCATTTAAGCAAGCGGTTCATAAATCAGTAATGGATGTTTCTGAAAAAGTTGATATTGTTAAAAATTTGAAAAAAAGACCAACAAAACTTTCAGGTGGTCAACAACAGCGTGTTGCTATTGCAAGAGCTATTGTTAAAAAACCTAGAGTTTTATTAATGGATGAACCACTTTCTAACCTTGATGCTAAATTACGTATTTCAACAAGAGAGTGAATTAAAAAAATAGTTAGAGAACTTGGCATGACTACAATCTTTGTTACTCATGATCAAGAAGAAGCTATGTCCATTTCAGATAAGGTTGTTTGTATGTCTGAAGGATTGGTTCAACAAGTTGGAACTCCAATGGAACTTTATGGAAAACCAAAAAATGATTTTGTTGCAAAATTTCTTGGAATGCCTGAAATGAAATTATTTGATGCAGAAGCATTAAAGGGGATTGTTAAAGTTGGTACTACTCAAGTTGCAACCATTAAAGGAAAGACTAAACAAAATATAAGAGTTGGTATGAGAGCGGAACACTTTCAAGAAGTTGAAAGAGGTGGAATGAAAGCAACTATTAAACATGTTGAGTACTTAGGGAGAGAAGTTTTAGCTTCTGTTGAGTTTGAAAAACACGGAGAAGCAAAAGTATTTTTAAGAAAGAAATCTGAATACAAAATTGATGAAGTAATTAAGTTAAGCTTATCAGAGAAAGATATTCACATATTTAACTTAGAAGGGAAGCGTATAAACTAATGTTCTGAACTTGAATAATTAAAAAAGGATCAAAAACAAGAGCTAACGACCTGTCTTTTGTTAATAAGAGAACGCCATTTTGAAAAGCGTTTTTACTATTATCACCAGCATTAGCAATAGTTATATCTTTCATAATTGTACCCTTCATATTTGCTGTCCAAAATGGGTTTCTATTTGCACCTGATAAACATGACTTAAGTGTTTTAACATTCGGTACTAAAAACTTTACGGATATTTTTGCTGATCCTAACTTTATTAAAGCAATAAAGAACTCTATGGGTTATGCAGCATTTGCTGTGCCTACAACAATATTTGCTTCTATTATTATTTCAGCATCTATTGCTCATATATCTGGTAAAAAAACAAGGGGAATAATACAAACATTATTCTTTTTACCATATGTAACTTCAGCAGTTGCTATTTCCATAGCATTTGCTTATTTGTTTGACTTTGATAGAGGTCTTATAAATGTCATAATTGGCAAAAAAATTCCTTGACTAACAGATCCACAAGGTAATAGTGCTATGAAAGCAATGATTATTTATGGTATTTGAAGAGGATTGGCTTTCCAAATATTGATATTTACAACTGCTATGCTTACAGTTGATAAAACTTTATACAAAGCAGCTTCTATTGATGGTGCAGGTCCAATAAAACAACTTTTTAGAATTACTTTACCTGCAATAAATAGGACTACAAACTTCATAATAACTATGGCTATTATTGGTGCATTAAAAGTATTCCCATTAGCATTGTTCCAAAACAATCCAACTGATGCTATGACATATGGTGGTTCTACATTGATGCTTTATGTATATAACTTAGTTAAAATTGGTGAACCATATATGGCTGGAGCAGCTTCTGTTCTTCTTGTTGCTATTTCTATTGTGTTCTCTGCGATTGTAAAACAGGGTATGAATATAATTGTAAAACTATGTTTGAAAGCAGGTGAGAGAAATGTTTCGAATAAAATTAAAGCTTAAAATAATTATTAATAAATTAAATTTATCTAAAAAGGCTGAGAAAACTTCGGCTATGGCTGGTCATCAATCAATCACATCCGTTATTTTAGGTATGTTGGTTAAATGAATTATCATTGCATTTTTTGGTGCAATTGTATTATTCCCATTCTATTACATGCTTTCTTATGCATTAATGTCAGATACCGAAGTTGCGGATACGCTACATGTTCATCTTGCACCTAAAAAACCGATGTGAGAAAACTTTGGAAGAGCATTTGAAAGTGGATATTGAAAAGCTGTTTGGTTTACACTAGCAGTAACAACACTTTCTATTGTTATCAAATTATTTGTTACCATGCTTGCAGGATATGCATTTTCACTTCCCAAATGAAGAGGTAAGAAGATTCTGTGGTTATTATTCTTATCATTAATGATGTTACCTGAAGTTGCACTTTTAACAGGGCAATTAAAAATAATGGTAGATTTTGGATGGGATTATGGGAAACAGGTTATTTTAGCACTTGTTGTTCCATTTGCCGCTTCTGTATTTTCTGCGATTATGTTTAGAAATGCATTCTTAGCTATTCCTAGCAGAATTAAGGAAGCATCTTTAGTTGATGGTGCAAATGGTGCAAAATACTTTTGAAAAGTAGCTGTACCAATGATTTCACCAACAATATGAACTGTGGGTATTTTAACAGCGTTTGCTGCTTGAAACTCATATCTATGACCTTCTTTACTACTTGCAGGACAAGAAGATCAAGTTATTAATACTTGAGTATTTACAACAGGATTCCCAAAAACGGGAACAGATACAAGGATTCTTGCCAATGTTCGTATGGCTGCTGCTATATTGGCAATTCTACCAATGTTTATTACCTACTTCGTTATGAGAGGTAGAATAATGAGAGCTATCTCAAGACAGGGTTCAGCAATTAAAGGATAATCCAATGGATTATTTTTTTATCTCTAAAGTTTTTGTATAATTTAATTATGAAAATAGCTATCTTCCCAGGATCTTTCGATCCATTTCATGAGGGACATAAATCAATTTACTTAAAAGCGCGAAAATTATTTGATGAAGTTTTTATCTATATAACCAATAATGAAGAAAAAACCAAACAAAAAAGTTTTTTAGAAAGAAAAAAAATAGTGGAAACTTTCTTGCCTAATGTAAAAATTATCACTGATTCAGATCTTACAATTAATGTAGCAAGAAAGTATAATGCTTCATATATCATAAGAGGTCTTAGAACTATAAAAGAAGTGGAATATGAGCAATTTTTAGCATCCGTTAATAAAAAATTAGCTTCTGAAATAGAAACTATTTTGATTTTTGCTGATGATGATATGAGTAATATTTCCTCAACTATAATTAGAAAATTAAAGGAAAAACATAAGTAAAACATAATGATGTATGCAAATTTAGATTGCAAATGTTATGTTTTTTTAATATAATTATTTTATGACATTAAGAAACACACTACAAATTTACTTTGTTACAGACGTAAAAAGAAAAGAATATAATGAATTATCAGAAATTTGAGCCGCATATTTTAATATGAAAGTATTTTATATTGAAGAGAAAAAGGTATCTGAATTAATTGGCAAAAGAGTTGATTTTATTTTCATTGATAATGATATTAAAAGAAGCAGTGTAAACTGAGAATTTTTAAATGAAATTAGAAAATTCAATCCTTATTTTAAAAATATTTGATTCCACAATAAATTTTTCCCTGATAGAACTTATGAATTCTTAAAAGCAGGTGCTGATGATATTATTTACTTTGAAGCTGAAGCAGAATATATGAAATGAAAAACAATTGCCTTATTAAGACGTAGGTGAGAAACTCACTCTAACGACAATGTTGTTCTCCATAGAGGACTTATCGTTGATAAAATTAATAATGAATGTGTTTTAAATGATAAAAACATTGAACTTTCTAAAAAAGAATTTCAAGTTTTAAAAGTATTAGTAGAATCTGATCCAGATGAATTTGTACAAAGACAATATATATATAAAACTGTTTGAAAACACGATGATAATGATCCAACACGCGTTGTTCAACAAATAATACAAAACTTAAAACGTAAAATTGGTAAGGACTATTTTGAAATAGTGCGTAACAAAGGTATTAAATTAGCATAATTTTATGCTTTTTTTAATATAATTAATTTATGAGAAAATTAGATTTACATGGATTAACAGAAAGCGAAGCTATTGGTAAGATTCAAATGGCTCTTTATTCTTTTGAACAAAATTATGACGATGAAATTGAAATCATTACTGGGTTTGGCAGCGGTAGATTAAAAGCTGTATTGGAGGACGAACTTTATAGATCGGGTTTTAGATGACACCATAGAAATGGAAATAAAGGTTCTTATATAATAACTAAATAAGAAAAGTTATTATTAAAAATTACATATTAAATTTATAACACTAAATTCTATTAGTGTTTTTTTAATGCTGCCTTTCTTATATTGGGATTTGCATATAATTTAATATACTTTTCGGCATTAAAACTAGTGCATTCTAATTTCAAATTTTACTAAGTGTATAACTAAGTAAATATTTATACAAGGAATTTTGTTATTTTATTCATATTTAAATATTATGTTCCTTAATTGAAGTGAGGTGTGATACTTTTTATTTTAATCCAACTAATGCATCGAAGGCTAATTTATTATGTTTTGTAAGAATGAATGAAAAATTACTAATAAAAATACCACCTTGTTTTGAATGATGTTTAATTTAATGAATATATTTAACATAAGTATTTTTGTTATAAAAAAAGAATGCATTTAAAAAACGCTAGCATATGCTAACGAATTTGTAAATTACAAAGCTTATTTTTCTTTAAGTGTAGATTTTTTTTCAGTTTTTTCTGCAGTTGCTTTTTTTGTTTTTTTGTATTTTGAAATCTTAATTTCTGTTGTACCTTTAAATCCGTTGGCTTCTTCAAATACTTTAGTAATATTATGAATTTTACCAATTATAGTTAATTTATCATTTTCTTTAAGCATTAAACTACCATGAGGAAGTATAACTTTAGAATTTCTATTAATTGAAACAATAGATACACCCATTTTTACAAAGTTCATATTTTTAAGTGCGCGTTCAAATCAACCTGCATTTTTAATTATTGTTGTACCGATTGCATAACCATCACCAACCTCTTGAAGCCCTTCTGCATATTTAATGAAAGAAGAATTTGTTGCGATTATAGCTGTACGTATACCTGATTCAGCTTCTGGTCTAACAATAATGTCTACACCAATTTGTCTTAAAACACGTTCATGTCTAATTGATCTTGCTTTTGCAATAACGTGCTTAACTCCAATTTCTAATAATGCAGCAATAATTTCTATATTATTTGAAACTCCTACAATAACTGTTTCAAATGTTTCAAGACCCAATCCTTTTAGTCCTTCAATGTCTGCACCATCAGCAATCGCTACAGAGTTGGCGATTCTAGACACTTGTGTTAGATTTTTTTCATCATTATCAATTGCCATAACATATCTATTCATGCTTACTAATTGTTCAACAACCGAAGTTCCAAAACGCCCTGTACCAATAACGGCAATATCTTTAGTATTTCCTTTTTTAGCCATTTTTCATCTCCTTATTTAAATGTGATGTTAAATATTTATTAATTATATTATAGGTGATATTTATTTTTTTACTATAATTTATATATGCTTTTTAAAAATAAAAACAAAAACACTAAAAAAACAAATAGTAAAAATTTGTCTCAAAAGTCATATGATGGACAATGATTTAAAAAATTGATATATAGAATAAAAAGTTTATCAATCCTTAAACATATATTGATATTTTATTTATTTATTACATTTATTGGTTCTGCTGTATTAATGCTTCCATTTTCACATAAGGTTCCAATTAAATATATTGATGCACTATTTACATCTGCTTCTGCCTTTTCAGATACAGGTCTTGTTACGATGCAAACTTCTACAACATGAACTATATTTGGCCAAGCTACAATATCCATCTTAATTTTATTTGGTGGTATTGGATGATTTGCACTTAAAATATTTTTCTTCAATATATTATTTGGAAAACCAATATCACTTACATCTCGTACAGCTCTTTCTGCTGAAAGGGGTAACGTTAGGATTGGTGAGACAAGACAATTAATTAAAGTTTCAGTTATCGCTATTTTTACAATGATGACAATAGCTGGATTGATATTATCTATATATTTCTACTTTTCAAATACTTTTTGAGTTGGTGGGCCAGGTGCTAATATGGGTATGAATCCACATGGGAATTGAGACCTTTCAATAAGATATGGTGTTTTCCATTCAATATCGGCAATTAATAATGCTGGATTTGATATTATGGGTGGCCATTCAATTGCACCTTACTTTTCAGATTACTTTGTTCAAATAATATTTATCGTCTTATTTGTTTTTGGTGGAATTGGTTATCCTGTTATATATGATGTATGACAATTCTTTAAATATAAAAGAGAGGGTAAAAAATTCAAATTCTCTTTATTTACAAAGATATCTTGTATTACTTACTTCTTAATATCTATTATCGGTATTGCAATAACTTTTGGGATAGAAACTACGGCTAAATCCACAGTGAACAATCCTTCATTTTGGAGTTCCACTGAATTATTATTTGATGGTCAGGGAATAGGTGAAGGTCAAGTTATGACAACAAGTAATAAAACTATGGCTCTAATATTTAATACATTATCTACACGTAATGCTGGATTTGGAACAATTAATTTACATCACTTTACTTCAGCAACATTAGTTGTCCACTCAGTTATGATGTTTATTGGTTCTGCACCTTCTTCAACGGCTGGTGGTATTAGAACAACTACTTTCGCGATTGTTGTAATTGGGTTTTGAACAAAAATACGTGGAAAATCATCTGCACGTGTATTTAAAAGAAGACTTAATAGAGACACAGTATGGAATGCATATGTTGTAACCACAATATCTGTATTTTTAGTAATTGTAGCCACATTAATAGCTACAACATCATTTAACACCCATGGTGGGCATATTAAATTTGGTGCTAATTATGATAATCAAAGAACGCCTAGTTATGATTTTATAGATTTATTCTTTGAAGTTTCTTCTGCCTTCGGTACTACTGGTCTTTCGACTGGACTTACTTCACAATTAAACAACGCAACAAAAATATTATTAGTTATTATAATGTTTATTGGTCAATTAGGTGTTTCTTCAACAATATTTGCTTTTGGTTCTAAGAAACAAAGATCAAGACACTATAAATATGTAGAAGAAGATGTAACTATTGGATAAAAATACTCCTGCTTCGCTTGAGTATTTTTATTTTTAACGCTCTTTAAACCTTATTAAATGGGACTTTTCGATAAATTTATGAAAAAAAATAAAATAATTGGTGCAAGTTGCATTTTTTCACTTATAATAATTAAGCACATTCATCAATGTTGCCGATTTAGCTCAGTGGTAGAGCAGCTGGCTGTTAACCAGTTGGTCACAAGTTCAAATCTTGTAATCGGCGCCAATGGCCCGTTGGTGAAGCGGTTAACACACATGGTTTTCATCCATGCATTCACGGGTTCGAGTCCCGTACGGGTCACCATTTTGGAACGTTAGCTCAGTTGGGAGAGCATCGCCCTTACAAGGCGAGGGTCGTGGGTTCGAGCCCCTCACGTTCCACCATATGCTGGTTTAGCTCAGCTGGTAGAGCAACGGTCTTGTAAACCGTAGGTCGTAGGTTCGACTCCTATAACCAGCACCATACGCGCCCTTAGCTCAGTTGGTAGAGCAAATGGCTTTTAACCATTGGGTCAGAAGTTCGAATCTTCTAGGGCGTACCATATGTCTAATTAACGACACCAAATTAACCTAAACCCTGCGCGGGTGGCGGAATTGGCAGACGCGCTAGTTTTAGGCACTAGTACTTTACAGTGTGAGGGTTCAAGTCCCTCTCCGCGCACCATATCATCCCAATAAAGGATGTTTTTTTTATTCTTTTTTATTATTGAGTTATGTTAAATAGTGTATAATATTTAAGCGGAATGTTAGCTCAGTTGGGAGAGCATCGCCCTTACAAGGCGAGGGTCGTGGGTTCGAGCCCCTCACGTTCCACCATATCATCCATACGGATGTTTTTTTATGCCATTTTCTTATTTTAGGGTAAAAATATTCAAAAATTTAATTAGTCTAAAATTTGCATTTAATGAAGAAATATGGTAAAATTTATAAGAATTATTCCTCATTGGAAAATTCATCAATCACCACAGAGGATTCGCTAGGGTGTGCTTGAGAAAAGTGCTTAGCGTTAGAATCTATGGGCAGAACAACAAACATTAAGGAGACAAATATGTCAGAAAACGTACAAAAAGAAGCAAAAAAAGAAATTGTTTCTAAACAAAAACTTCTTGAAGCTGGAACATACTTCGGTCACAGAACAGCTCAATGAAACCCAAAAATGAAACCTTATATCCATATGGCTAAAAAAGGTACTCATATTATTGATATTCAACAAACACAAAGAACTTTAGAATTTGCTTACCAAATTATTAGCAAATTTGCATCAAGAGATGCATCATTTATCTTTGTTGGTACAAGAAAACAATCTAAAAAAGCAGTTAAAGAAAATGCTTTAAGAGTTAGACAATCATATGTATCAGAAAGATGATTAGGTGGTATCTTAACTAATAATAGAACAATCTTCCAAAGAGTTAGAAGAATGCAAGAACTTGAAAGATTACAAGAAGCTGGTTACGTAGGTTACACTAAAAAAGAAGGTGTATTATTTACTAAAGAATTAGAAAAATTACAAAGAAACTTAAACGGTATTAGAAACATGAAAGGTAGACCTCACGTTATGATCGTGGTTGACCCTCAACATGACCTAAATGCTGTTAAAGAAGCAAGAAGATTAGGAATGAAAATTGTTGGTATAACAGATACTAACTGTGATCCTTCATTAGTTGACATCGCTATCCCCGCAAACGATGATTCAGCAAAATCAATCACACTTATTCTTACAATTTTAGCAGATGCTATTGCTTCAGCTAAAGGTGGAACAGAATTATTTGCATTTAAATCAGATGAAGAAATTGTTTTACCAGAAGAACCAAGAAAAGAAAGAACTTTCAATAGAGGTCCAAGAAGATTCAATGATAATAGAAGACCTTTCAATAGAAATGAAAGAACAAACACAAGAAGAGAAGAACCTAAAAAAGAAGAAGTTAAAAAAGAAGTTAAAGAAGAATCAAAAGACTTATCATCACATACAGTTGCAGAATTAAGAGAAATGGCAAAAGCTAAAAAACTTAAAGGTTACTCAACACTAAAAAAAGCAGAGCTTATTGAAGCTTTGAAAGCGTAAGGAGATAAAATGGCAGTTACAGCACTACAAGTTAAAGAACTTAGACAAAGAACTGGAGCAGGAATCTTAGATTCTAAAAAAGCTCTTGAAGCTACAGATGGTGACATCGATAAAGCTATTGAATGATTACAAGAAAGAGGAGCAGCTAAAGCAGCAAAAAAAGCTAATAGAATTTCTGCTGAAGGTCTTGTATCAACAGCACAAAATGATCAAGCAGCAGTTATGATTGAAATTAATTCAGAAACTGATTTTGTTTCAAAAAATGCTCAATTCCAAAAATTAGTTAAGGAAATTGCTGAAGGTTTACTTTCAATTGATTTCTCAAGCGATGCAGAAGCAGCTAAAGCAGTTATCAACGGTAAAACTGTTGAAGAATTATGTATGGAAGCTACAACTACAATCGGTGAGAAAATTTCATTCCGTAGAGCAACTAGAATTATTAAATTAGAAAATCAATTCGTAGGAGCTTATACACATGCTAACGGACAAATTGCTTCATTAGTTACTATTGAAGGTGGAAATGCAGAAGCAGCTAAAAATGTTTCAATGCATGTCGCAGCTATGAATCCAGAATTCCTTGATGCATCTTCAATGCCTCAAGAAAAAATTGAAGCATTTAAAGCTGAAATCATGGATGAACTTAAAGATGTTCAAAAACCTGAAAATATTAAGGAAAAAATGGCTGAAGGAAAACTAAGAAAAGTTCTTTCTGACTTAACATTAGTTGACCAAGAATTCGTAATGGAAAAAATGCCAGTTTCTAAATATCTTAAAGGGCAAAATGCAACAGCATTAGCTATGACTAGATTCCAAGTTGGTGAAGGAATTGAAAAGCAAGAATCTGATTTTGCAGCAGAAGTTGCAGCTCAAATGAGTGCTTAATTAATTCAAAAAAAATAACTTTTCAAAGAGGTTATTTTTTTATTGCCTTTTTTTAAATAAGTATTTGTAATTTACCTTTATAATTTAATTAAATACTTTTAAAAAGTAATATTTAGGAGAAAAAATGTATAAAAAAATAGAATTAGAAGATAAAGTAATACAAGAGGCTATTAATAATGAATTTAAAAGGCAACAAAATCATATTGAATTAATTGCCTCTGAAAATTATGTTTCGGATGATGTTATGAAAGCTACTGGATCAGTATTAACAAATAAATATGCAGAAGGTTATCCAGGTAAAAGATACTATGATGGAACAGAATTTGTTGATATAGTAGAAAATGCTGCAATTGAAAGAATTAAAAAATTATTCAATGTTGGATTTGCCAATGTTCAACCACATTCAGGTTCATCTGCTAATGCTGCTGCAATTGCCGCTTTAATTAAACCAGGAGATACTATTTTAGGTATGTCTCTTGATGCTGGTGGACACTTAACACATGGTTACAAAATTAATTTCTCTGGTAATTTTTATAATCCAGTATCATATGGTGTAGATGATAATGGTCTTATTGATTATGATGAAGTTTTAAGAATTGCTAAAGAAACAAAACCTGATTTAATTATTTGTGGTGCTTCTGCCTATTCAAGAACTATTGACTTTTCAAAATTTAAGGAAATAGCTGATGCGGTTGGTGCGAAATTAATGGCTGATGTTGCTCATATTGCTGGTCTTATAGTTGCTGGATTGCATCCATCACCTGTTGAATATGCTGATGTTATAACATCTACTACTCATAAAACATTACGTGGTGCAAGAGGTGGGTTAATAATTACAAATGATCCAAAAGTTGCAAAGAGTATAAATAGATGAATTTTTCCAGGATATCAAGGGGGACCATTATTGCATTCCATTGCTGGAAAAGCAATTGCTTTTGGAGAAGCGCTTAAACCTTCTTTCAAAAAATATCAAGAACAAATTATTAAAAATGCTGATGCATTTGCCAATAGATTTATTGAATTAGGCGCTCCAGTTGTTTCTGGTGGAACAGACACTCATTTATTCACTGTTGATGTAAAAAAAGGTTACGGAATTACTGGTAAAGATGCCTCTAATATACTTCAAGGACTTGGTATAACAATCAATAAAAATACGGTCCCAAACGATACTGAATCTCCATTTGTAACATCAGGGATTAGACTAGGGACTCCCGCAATGACTTCAAGGGGTTTAAAAGAAAAAGATTTTGTTGAAATCACTGATATTATTCACTCAGCATTAAAAGACTCAAATGATCAAAAAATAATGGAATCGCTTAAAAAAAGAGTTGAAAAACTAATTAATGATTTTCCTATAGTAACTAAATATTAGTTTCTATTTTTTTTATGCTAATTTTCTTTTCCAAATAATGCAAAAAGGAGTAAAATTATATTGGGTATTACAAAGTAATATAAATTAAGTTAAAACTTTGGGTTAATCCCAAGTGTTTTTGTTTAATTAAAAATGACTTCCTAAATATACCCGGAGGTATAAGTGCTAAAAGATTCTTTAATGAGAAAAATACTAATCACTTTAGCGATTATCAGTTCAATATTGATAATTGTTTTTGGTGTAATTGCTATTTGGAACTGGACTCTTTTAATTGGATTTGTAATAGGGGTTTTTGCTTCTTTTATATCATTCATGTTTAATGCCTTCTCAGCAAAAAAAATGCTTTCTAAAAAGCGTAGCAAAAAAATAGCATCTCTATTTGGAGTTGCTAGAATAACATTTCAAATGACTTGATACGTCATATGTGTATTAGCTATCATTGCAATTGATAGTTCTACACAAGGTTATGGATTTGGACAAGGTGGAATTAAATCTCTACTCAGTCCAGTTCATTTCATAACATTTATAGTGGGAATTAGTATGGTGGCTATAAGTATATTTGTTGTTCACATCCCTAGTTTCTTTAAAAAGAAACAAAAGGAGAGTGAAAATGGATAAAATAGCTAAAAACATTGGAAAATGATGACAACCACAACTTGTTTCACTAATTTTGGTAACTATTATTCTTATAGTTATCGCAATAATCATTTATAGCAAAGTAAAGAAAACACAAACAAACAAAGCACCAAAAGGTGTCGCATTTGTTGCAGAACAATATGTAATGGGAGTTGACAACTTATTCAAATCTGTTACCGGAGAAAACAAGCTACAACCTGTAGCACCTTACATCTTCACACTATTAACATTTTTAATGGTAGGTAACTTATTTGGACTAATAGGTTTAGAACCACCTACAACATCTTATTCAGTACCCCTAACACTTGGTATGGTTACTTGAATAGGAATATATGTTGTTGGTATTATGTATCAGAAACACAGATTCTTCAAGAAATTTTTAAATCCTCTTGAAATAATCGGACAGTTTACACCACTTATTTCAATCTCTTTCCGTTTATTCGGAAATATGATTGGTGGGTCAACTATTATGTTTCTTGTATATCACCTAACAGGGGCAATGTGATCACACATTCCTTATTTAGGTGAGGTCAATCTATTGGGTTCACTAATAGCACCACCTCTACATTTCTACTTTGATGTTTTTGACGGAATTATACAAGGATTTGTTTTCACTCTTCTTACTACAGTGTATTGATCACTAGAAACAGTAGAGAATGATGAACAACGTCCAGTAGTTAAAGATGAAAAAGTTATCGCATTTGCTAAACAAAAAGGAAAGCTAAAAACACAAACAAATTAAAATTGCTTACAAACAATTAATATATAAATAAAATATAAATTTAAAGGAGAAATATTATGATAGAACTTATCACACAAAACGCAAGTATTGTTAAAAATGCTAGCACAAATATATCTACAGGTACAGGACTTGCTTATGGACTAGTTGCTGTTGGTGCAGGACTTGCAATGGTTGGTGCAGCTGGTGCTGGTGCTGGTCAAGGTATTGCCGCTGGTAGAGCCGCTGAAGCTGTTGGTAGAAACCCAGAAGCAGAAGCAAAAATCCGTACAATGATGATTGTTGGTTCAGCTATCGCTGAATCTGCAGCTATCTACGCGCTAATCATTTCAATTCTTTTAATCTTCGTTTACTAATTACTAAAAAATGAACAAGATTACATCTTTAGTGGAACAACGTGCAAATTTATCTGAAGATTTAAATGATAAATTTAGTGCTTTATTTCCATCATGAGTAACAATCGTTGCTACTGTATTAGCATTTACCATTCTTCTTATAGTTCTTACACTCTTAGTGTGAAAACCTGTTAAGAAAATGGTTGCTGATAGACAAGCATACATTCAAAATAATATCGATGCAGCTGATGCTCAAAAAGTTGAAGCTACAAATGATAGAGAAAAAGCTAATCAAGAATTAGTTGAAGCAAGAGTTGAGTCTGCAAAAATAGTCTCAGATGCTAAAATTGCTGCGGAACTTAAAAAATCTGCAATTAACGAAAGTGCAAAATTAGAATCTAAAAAAATTCTAGCTGATGCTAAGCAAGAAATTGAAGCAGAAAAAGTTAGATTAGAACGTGAAACTAAACAAGAAATAGTTGAAGTTGCTCTAGCTGCTGCTGCAAAAATAGTTGAAAAAGAAGTTGATAGCAAAGTTAATAGAAAACTTGTTAACGACTTTATTAAACAGGCATAATGCAAGAATACATTAACGGATATTCATTAGCATTACTTGATATAGCAAAAGAAGAAAAGAAACTTAGCGAATACAAAGAACAATCAACAATTATCGTTGATGTGTTAACAAAGAATTCAGGATATGTTGAAATCCTTAGTTCATATAATATTGAAACTAAGAAAAAACTGGACTTAGCCAAAGAAACTTTCGGCGGTAAATTAGAACAGTCTTTAGAAAATTTCATTTTACTTTTAGTAGAAAGAAAGAAGACAAAATATATCATACCTTCACTCAAAAAAATGATTTCATTTATTAATGATATTAATGACATTCATGAAGGAATTGTATATTCTGTAAAAAAATTAACTGCAAAACAAATTAAGGGTATTGAAGAAACTTCTTCAAAAACACTTGGGTTTGCTGTTACATTAACTAACAAAATTGATATTGAATTAATTTCTGGTATCAAGGTAGTAGTAGAAGATCAAGTTCTTGATAATTCTGTAACTACAAAAATAAATAAACTAAGACAACAATTATTAGAAGGGCAGGTACAATAATATGGCCTTAAAAGCAAGCGACATTAGTGCTGTTATTAAGTCACAGATCAAGTCATACGGATCTAAAGTTGAAACTGCAGAAATTGGAACAGTAATTTCTGTAGGTGATGGTATTGCTCTAGTATCAGGTCTTGATAAAGCAATGCTAGGAGAACTTTTAGAGTTTGAAGGCGGAGTTTATGCAATGGCACTTAATCTAGAAGAAGATGCAGTCGGAGCCGTACTTATGGGTTCAGACCAAAATATTAAAGAAGGTGACACTGTTAAAAGAACTGGGAAAGTTATCTCAATTCCAACAGGGGATCAATTACTTGGACGTGTAGTTAATGCACTTGGACAAGCGCAAGATGGTGGAAAAACTATCGAGAAGAAAAATCAAAGGGAAATTTTTAGAATTGCTCCAGGGGTTATGTCTCGTGAAGAAGTTAACCAACCATTAGAAACAGGTATTGTTGCAATTGACTCAATGATTCCTATTGGTAAAGGACAACGTGAATTAATCATCGGGGATAGACAAACTGGTAAAACAGCTATTGCTCTTGATGCGATTATTAACCAAAAAGGTAAGAATGTAAATTGTGTTTATGTTGCTATTGGACAAAAAAATTCAACAGTTGCACAAATAGTTGAAAAACTTAAAGCTTCAGGAGCGTTAGAGTATACAACAATTGTTACTGCAACTGCTTCAGAATTAGCACCTTTACAATATATTGCTCCTTACTCAGGAGTTACAATTGCCGAAGAATGAATGGAACAAGGGAAAGATGTCTTAGTAGTATATGATGACTTATCTAAACATGCTGTTGCATATAGAACATTATCACTACTACTTAGAAGACCACCTGGACGTGAAGCTTATCCTGGTGATGTATTCTACTTACACTCTCAATTATTAGAGCGTGCAGCTAGAGTTAATAAGGAATATGGTGGTGGTTCAATTACTGCTTTACCAATTATTGAAACACAAGCAGGTGATATCTCAGCTTATATACCTACAAATGTTATTTCAATTACAGATGGTCAAATATTTACAATGTCTGACTTATTCAACTCAGGGCAAAGACCTGCTGTGGATCCTGGATTTTCAGTTTCTCGTGTTGGTTCAACAGCTCAAATTAAAGCTATGAAACAAGTATCTGGTACTTTAAAATTAGAATTAGCTCAATATAATGAAATGGCAGCTTTTGCTCAATTCGGTTCAGACCTTGACGAGTCAACAAGAGCTATTTTAAATCATGGTGGACGTGTATTAGAAATACTAAAACAAGGGCAATATGCTCCAATTGATCAAATTGATCAATCAATTATTCTTTTAGCAGTTAAAGAAAGATTAGTAAATCCTATTCCTGCAAAAGAAATTATCAGATTTAAAGAAGAACTTATTAGTTTCTTTAATGTAGATAAAGACGCTAAAGCTTTAAAATCTGTTTTAGCAGAAACAAAAACTTACGATGACCTATTACAAGACAACATTAAATATATTATTCATGAATTTGTTAAAAAATTCATTACAACAATAACAAACTACAACGAAAAAGAAAACGATAAATTACCAGAAGTTGCAAAACCAGGTAAATATAAAGCTCCAGCCAAAAAAGCTCCAGCCAAAAAAGCTGCCGCAAAAAAAGCTCCAGCCAAAAAAGCTGCCGCAAAAAAAGCTAAAGCTAAAAAACCCGCAACAAAAAAAGTTACTAAAGCAACAAAAAAGAAAACAACTACTAAGAAGAAATAATGGCTTCATTACAAGAAACAAAAAGTAGACTCCAATCAATTGGGACTACTAAAAAGATCACAAAAGCAATGCAACTTGTTGCAACTGCTAAATTAAGAAAAGCTAAAAGTAACTTAGAGTCAATTCAAGAATATTACACTGCAGTATATGAAACATTTCAAAAACTATTGAACAGTGTTTCAGATGTTAAAAAATTATTTCCACAAAATGCAGAGGAATCAACTTTATATATAGTTATCACATCAGATTTAGGTCTTTGTGGTGGTTATAACTCAAACGTGCTTAAAATGTTAAAAGCAGATTGAAAAAAATCTGATAAAGTAATTATTTTAGGTAATAAAGGTATTTCTCATTTAAAAGCAATTGGTAAACAAGCTTTTAAAGAATATTCATCAGTTGGTGATGAACCAAATTATGACTATGCATCAGGTGTTGGGCAAGAAGCAATTGCTCAATTCTTATCAGGGAAAATAAATAAAGTTAAGTTAATTCACACTAAATTTATTAACTCAGTAACATTCGAAGCAAAAACAACTCAATTACTACCAATTGAGAAACCAGAAGGAGTAGAAAATTCTTCAAACGGAATTAGTGCCGTTACAGAATTCGAACCATCACCAGAAGTTGTTTTGAAAAAATCAATTCCTCTATATGTTTCAGCTATGATTTTTGGTTCAATGGTTGAATCAAAAGTTTCTGAAATGTCTTCGCGTAGAACAGCAATGGAAAACGCAACAGATAATGCAAATGAACTTATTAAAAAATTAGATCTTGAATACAATAGAGCTAGACAAGCAGCAATTACACAGGAAATTTCTGAAATTGTTGGTGGATCTGAAGCTCAATAATTAAAGGAGACATTATGAAAAATATAAAAAATACAGGTAAAGTGGTTCAAGTACTTGGACCCGTAATCGATGTTAGATTTGATAATGATAAATTACCAAATCTTCTTAATGCTCTAGTAATTGTTAAAGGTAAAGAAAAATTCGTTGTTGAAGTAGCACAACATATTGGTGATGATACAGTACGTACAATCGCTATGGGTGCAACTACAGGTCTTGTTAGAGGGTTAGAAGTTAAAGATACAGGTGCTCCAATTTCAGTTCCTGTTGGTAAAGAGGTATTAGGGCGTATGTTCAACGTTCTTGGTGAACCAATTGATGAAATAGAAGCTCCTAAAGATGCTATAATTTCACCAATTCACCGTCAGGCTCCTTCATATGAAGAGCAAAGAACTTCTGCTGAAGTATTAGAAACAGGTATCAAGGTTGTTGACCTTCTTGTTCCTTATGCAAAAGGTGGAAAAATTGGTCTATTTGGTGGTGCTGGTGTTGGTAAAACAGTTCTTGTTCAAGAACTTATCAATAACATTGCTACACAACATGGTGGACTTTCAGTATTTGCAGGTGTTGGTGAGAGAACACGTGAAGGTAATGATCTTTATTACGAAATGAAAGCTGCTGGTGTTTTAAATAAAACAGCGCTTGTCTTTGGACAAATGAACGAACCTCCCGGGGCACGTATGCGTGTTGCTTTAACAGGTTTAACAATGGCGGAATATTTCCGTGATGAATTCGGGCAAGATGTTTTACTATTTGTTGATAACATCTTTAGATTTACACAAGCTGGTTCAGAAGTTTCAGCCTTACTTGGTCGTATGCCTTCTGCTGTTGGTTACCAACCAACACTAGCAACAGAAATGGGTGCTCTTCAAGAACGTATAACTTCAACTAAGAAAGGGTCAATTACTTCAGTTCAGGCTGTTTATGTTCCTGCTGATGACCTTACAGATCCAGCTCCTGCTACAACATTTACTCACCTAGATGCTAAAACAGTTCTAGATCGTAATATTGCCGCTCTTGGTATTTATCCAGCGGTTGATCCTTTAAATTCAGCATCAAGAATGTTAGATCCTGAAGTTGTTGGTCAAGAGCACTATGATACTGCTCGTTCAGTTCAACAAATTCTACAAAGATTTAAAGAATTGCAAGATATTATTGCTATTCTAGGTATGGATGAATTATCAGAGGAAGATAAAAAAGTTGTTGCTCGTGCTAGACGTGTGCGTAACTTCTTATCTCAACCTTTCTTCGTTGCAGAGAAATTCTCTGGACTTGAAGGTAAATTCGTTAAACCTTCTGATACAATTAGAGGATTTAAAGAAATTATTGAAGGTAAACATGATGAACTTCCAGAATCAGCATTCCTATATGTTGGTTCAATAGAAGAAGCAATTGCGAAAGCTAAAAAATAATAAAGGGGTATTAAATGGCAGATAAAAACAGAACACATCTTAAGATAATTACTCCTGAAGGTATTTTCTATAATCAACCAGTATCAATAGTCACTGTTAAAACAACAGAAGGATATATTGGTTTACAACCAGGAAGAATTCCAATTGTAGGTTCGATAGAAATTTCACCTTTAATCATCGGAACAAAAGGGCAGGACAATTATATGGATTGTGCTATTGCCGGTGGGCTGCTATACGCAGATAAAACTTCAGTTACTATTATTACTGATGCAGTTGAGGAAAAAGCGAAAATTGACCTTAAACGTGCTGAAAGTGAAAAAGAAAAAGCTGAACAAGCTCTTAAATCTCAAAAAGACGCTGCAGAAGTTATGAAATTAAAATTGTCACTTCAAAAGGCAATTAATAGAATTAGTGTTGGTAGGTCATAATGCTACCTGCATGAGTTCAAATATTAATTTATTTAATCTCAACTTTCTTAGTTGGTTTTATACTAATTGTAGTTGATTGAACAAAAGTCGTTAGAAAGACTCATAAGTCTTTTGGACTAGCTTTATATTTAGTTGTATCTATTGCACTTGGATATGGCGTAGGAAGTCTATTCGTCACTATGCTAAACTTAGCGATGAGTTAGAATTAAAGCAATAAACAATGACTTTAAAAGTCTTGAAAAACTCCTGATTCCGCAGGAGTTTTTTTAAATATATTGAATAAACAATTAGCAATATTATTGTTTATTCAATATAAAATTTAAAAATTTTTCTTAAAATTTGAAGCAATACAATATTTTTTTAATTAGAAATAATTATATTTGTCTTTTAACCATGTATTGATTATATAATTTAAGAGTAAATTTACAATTAAGGAGACAAAATGTCATTTGAAAACAAACTGATTTCTATTTTAAAAAACAATCAAAATAAAAAGCATATTTTGCTAATTGATGGTTTAGATTCGAGAAGTATTGAAGCTGCCAAGAAACATCAAGAACAAGGTCTTGTGAATGTTTCTATTTTAGTTAGAAGTAAAGAAGATATTAAAGAACCATCATTGAGATATATTATTATCGATGATTATTTATCTAAAAAAGAAGAACTAATTGAATTATATTTAAAAGTAAGAAAAGGTAAAGAAACAAGGGAACAAGCAGAAAATAATATATTTGAACCTCCCTATTTTGCTATGCTATTACTTAAAAGTAATGAAGTTGATGGAGTTGTTGGAGGACTTAGTTATCCAACTTCAGGAATCTTAAGACCAGCCTTTAAAGTTATAGGGCCAAAGGCAGGAGTTAAAACTATTTCTTCATCAATGGTAATGTCTAAAGAAGATGAAACATATTTATTCACTGACATCTCTGTTATTCCTGAACCAAATAAAGAACAATTGGTAGATATAGCAAATAACTCTTCTTCTTTTGCTAAACAACTCAACATGGAACCTAAGATAGCATTTTTATCTTTTTCAACATTAGGATCTGCAAAGCATCCGAGAGCATCAATGGTTCAAGAAGCAACGATTTTATTTAATGAAAAAACAGGGGATAAAAATAAAGCTATTGGAGAAATTCAATTTGATGCTGCATTAGATATCGATATAAGAAAAATGAAATATAAAAAAGAATCTTTTGAGGGTTCAGCTAATGTTTTTGTTTTTCCTTCTTTGGAAGCCGGTAATATCGGATATAAAATTGCTCAAAGATTAGGTAATTTTCTAGCAATAGGTCCTATAATAACTGGATTGGATAAACCAGTAAATGATTTATCAAGGGGTTCAACAATTAATGATGTATACAATACAATCTTAGTAACTGCTTTGCAGTCATAAAATAAATTTTAATAAAAAAATGTATCATTGAATTAAAAATATAAGCAATAAATGTAATTATTAATGTCAAAATTAATTGCATTATTTATTTTAATCTTATAATCAATATATAGATTTGTAAAATCATTATCTTCAATTATTTGAATATATTGTTTGGACATATAAAAAAGTAAACTTTAAGTTTACTTTTTTATATGTCTATCTTTTTTTATGTAAATTAGCTATTATCGCTTTATCGCTAAAAGGTAATTCATCAAATCTATGCATTCAAACCAAGGTTAGATAATTAACTAAAATTTTTGCATTAAATAATTTATTTTTATCATATTTACCATAGGCATCTAAAAATACTTTTTCTTGATTTTTATCAAGGTAAGAACCATCAATTGTAAATGCCAAATCAAAATGTTTATCACCTAAACTTGCATATTCTCAGTCAATTAGTCAAATTTTCTTGTTTGATAATATAAAATTATTCATTCAAGGATCATTATGAAGCGGTGTATTTGTATCAAATTCATCAACTATATCCAAAGCAATTTTATAAAAGTCTTCAATCTCTTTTGGTTTTGTTTTTTTAAATTTTAAATCATTAAAACAATCTTGAAGTCTAGACTTATGATTAGATGCTGGTAATTCAATGTTGGAAGTATGTAATTGTTTAAGGATGGTAGCCATTTTTCTTAAATTTTTATCGTTTAGTTCAAGTTTTTCTGTTTCAATGAATTCCCATTTTATTTCTTCTTTATTTTCAGAAATTAATGTAGGAACAAAATCAAATTTAGTCACAATTTTATAGTTTAATTTATGATTGAATTTATCATACTTTTTAACCTTGACAAATATTTGTTTATCCCCTTCAATTAACTTGAAAGTATCGTTTTTAAATCCACCTTTAATTCTAATTTTTTTATATGAGTCCATACATAAATAATACACAATTATTTACCTTGTGTGTTATATAGATATTTATAAAACATGATTATTAAATCTTTTGCTATAATATAAATACTTAAATTATTTAAGGTGTAAAAAATAAAGGAGAAAAAAATGACAAAATCAGTAAATTTTAACTCTGAAATTGAGGAAAAAAAATATATTCCAAACTCAAAAAAAGTTTGGGGTGTTAAACTTTCAGCGGAGTTTTTAGGTACTATTTTTCTAACATGAATGATCGGTTTGCTTGGGATTTCATTTGGAGGAACTAAGTTTGAGGTTTTACTTTCTGGAGGGCACGAACCATCTAGATTGGCAATTGGTTTTTGGCTTTGATTAGATATATTCTTATGTCTTGCAATATTTGCTAGATGATCATGTGATTTAAACCCACTTGTATCAACATATAGAATGTTAATAAAAGAAGACTCACTTAAATATGGTCTTATTAAAATTGGGGTACAAATGCTTGGTGGTTTAGCTGCTGGTATGGTTATTGTTGCAACACAACAAATGGCACATGCAATTTCAGGTAATCCATTGGATGCTATAAGAAATAGCAATAGTAGTTGAGCTTCATTTACAAATCAAGGTAAAGCTATATTTGGTTATATTAAAAAAGGAACTGCTGGACATCACGCTATTGCATTCTTAGGAGAAGCAATGGGCGGGCTTATCTTAGTTTGATCAATTTTTAATAAATCAATCAAAAACCCAGTTATTAAAGATATGATAATCGCTTTAGCTGTAGGTGTTGGTGTTGCAGCGATGTTGGATTTTGAAACTGTTGTTTGGAATCCAGCTAGATTATTAGCTACACAATATATATATGATATTTTCAAAGGCGGACATCATGCTATGAGTATGGTACCTACATATGCATTTGGAGAATTCGCTGGAATATTTATTTTCTTTGGAATGCAAATTTTCATGGAAAAATACGGAATTGAGTTATGAGAAAAATGGATGTCTTTTGGTAAGGTTAATGAACCTTCATTACCTGCTAAAAAATCACCAGTTAAAAAAGAAAAAAAACAAATTAAACATTAAAAAAAATAGAATAAGTATTAAAATATTAATGAGGAATATTTAAGAATAAAAATTACGAAGAAAACATATAAATAATCAAGGAGAAATAAATGTTAAAAATTAAAACAAGAAAAGTTGCCTTAATCGGTGCTGGAGCTGTGGGTACATCATTTCTATATTCAGCAATGAATAGAGGAGTTGCAGAAGAATATGGAATTATAGATATTAATAAAGAAGGTGCAATGGGTAATAAATTAGACCTTGAAGATGCATCACCAACAAACTTCTACCCTTATCAAACAGAGGTGTATGAATATGAAGATCTTAAAGATGTGGATGTGCTAGTTATTACAGCTGGTAGACCACAAAAACCTGGTGAAACAAGAATTGAAATGGTTTCAGATAATGCTAAAATAATGTCTTTCATTGCAAATAGCGTTAAAAAATCAGGATTTTCTGGAATTACAATCATTGCATCAAACCCTGTTGATGTTATGACACAAGTTTATCAAGAAGTTACAGGATTCGATAGTAAAAAAGTTATTGGTTCAGGTACTGCACTTGACTCAGCTAGATTACAACAAGCGATAGCATTAAAAATTAATGTTGCCCCTCAATCAATCGAAGCTTATGTAATGGGTGAACATGGTGATTCTGCTGTTTCAGCATTTTCATCAGCGATGGTTGGATGTAAACCATTTATGGATTATGTTGAATCAGGACAAGTTGACAAGGCAGAACTTCCAAAAATTCATGAAAGTGTTTGAAAAAAAGCTTACGAAATTATCAATAGAAAAAGAGCTACTTTCTACGGAATTGGTTCAGCATTAGCATCATTAACAGATTCAGTACTTAGAAATACAAGAAAAGTATGTACTATTTCTGCTAAACTTGAAGGCGAATATGGAGAAAAAGATTTATATATCGGTGTACCAGCAATAATTGGTTCTGAAGGTATTGATAATGTTCTTGAAATTCCTTTAAATAAAGAAGAAAAAGCACAATTTACTAAATCTGCAAAAATGTTAAGAGAAACAATGGATTCAGTTAGAAAAACAATTACAAACAAATAATTAATAAAATAAAATTTATGTTTTAAATATGAAAAAAATAAACTAAGATAAATAACACTACACTTCATTAAAGAGGTGTAGTTTTTATGTAAAACACAAAACAAAAGAGAAATGAATAAAGTGAATTAAAGTATATGAAACAACTTTTTAAATACCAAAAGAGTATTTTGAATTTATAAATTTTTAGGAATAAAATTAAAAGATGGGTACCACCAATCATTAAAAAATAAAACTAAGGGGATAAGCCACAGATTTATTAATAAGTATAAAAAGCTAAAAAGAGGTGTGTAAGGGTTTATCAAAACTTAACTTACAAACAAATAGAATAAATTGCAAATAAACATATTAAACAAAACAGAAAAAGAGTGAAAAAAGAACAAGTTATAGCCATTTCTCTAAAGCGGAAATAACTTTCATTTTAAATATTTACCAAGCAACACTTTATAAAACTAATAAATTAGAGTTTATAAGTTGTATCTATTCGAAGAAGAAATTTGCAACATCTTCCACAAAAGTAAAGGGATATACAGAAGTCAAAAAATATAAGACGCCCCTACACAAAAAGGTGTTCTAGTGAGTTCATGAACTTTAGATAGATTTTAGTGTTTTGGATCTAATAACAAGAGTAATTATGGATACTATTATTCTAAAAATTCGATGAGTAGAATTGGCAATTATTTAGACAATAGTGAAGTAGAATAATTCTTTGGTTGCTTTAAAGGAGGATACTTGAATCATATGACAACCTATAAAATAAGTTTTGAAGAAATGGAAAAATATACCTCTTGATATAATACAAAAAAAGATTGCAATGAAAAAGTGCTGGCCATTGCCAACACTTACGAAACCAAAAGTGTAGAATTTATTTGTCCCACTTTTATCAAAGTATCAGTTCTATTTTACACATATACTAGTGGAGTGGTTCTTTTAGTTTTATTATATTATTTATTTTAATTACGGCTATAGGAACCATAACTAGGGTTGAAATAATACCAAAGAAGATTGATCCAATATAATTCATGGTATTATGTGTCATTGCTAATTCATAAATCAAATATGAGATGATTATTGCGTTTCCTATTATAAAAGTTATTTGTAGTGGTAATGACATGGATTCAGTATTTCTTGATTTTATTGTCTTAAGTGACTGAGGCATCAAAGCAAAGGCTGTTATGGCAGCACCAATTGTCCCAACTATTAATATAACTTCCTTTGGTATAGTGTAATTATTTCTTTCAAAATAGTGACTATAAATAGTAAGAATACAAATAATAGAAATAACCATAAAATCCATAATAATCCTAAATATAAATAATTCCTTTCTAAAATGATCCTTGTGATAACGCCCCTTTGTTTTTTCATTTCTCATTATGTAGTAAATTATCGGAACCGTCATTGCTGCAATTAATCCCTGAGCAATTAGGATGAAAATTCCACCAATTGTCCCTAATAAAAAACCATAAATACATCAGAACATCCTACCTATAAACATGATTATTCAAGATTTCAGTGATACTTCAATTGTGTGCTTTCTTGTTGTCATCTGATATCACTTAAACAGGAAAGAAATTGTTAAAATGCAAGTTCCAATAAGTAAAAAAATATCTGTAGGTTGTAATTTCATAATAAAATGATAGCACTATAAGGCAAAAATGATTATTTTATTTAATTATTAACTATAATATCTTTATGCTTAAAAACTTTATAGTGAACACAAAAACAAAACCTTCTAAATCATTAGAGATATTTTTTGATTTTATAATAATTGCAACTGTATCTATAATTTTCAATGGTTTTGTTCTTAACTCACATGCTGCACCTACATATCAAAAAGTATTTATGTGTTTTAACGCAGGTCTTGTAACTACATTTTGATTTGCGCACACTTTCTTTAGACAAAGGTTTGAAAAAAGTAATCCATTCTTTAGGGTGGTTACAATGTTTAAAGTTATTTCACTTGGGATAATTGCAGCTGGGTTGGATTTAATGATTTTCAGATTAAATACTTCACCTGGGAAAGACCCTCAATGAATAGCTAAGATATCAATGGTTATTTGAATAGGTGGATATATATTTTCTAGGATGTTATTTTTTATTGAGTATTCATTATGTTCGTTTGTCAATAAAGAAAATAAAGTTATATTTAAATTAACAATAGGAAAGTCACTTTCAAGATTATTTGTTGTGATTTTAGCAATCGCTCATTTGATTTTAATTGCTCTTGATTTCCAAATTACAACATTAACATATATATTCTTACCACTTTATTTAGCTAGTGAGTTTATAGGTAATGTTATCTTTGTAACTAATAAGAACTTAAAAAAAGCTCCTAAAGTTTCAATTGCTTATGCTTCTGAAAGATACAAAAAACTTACTTATCTATATATTGGTTCTCTATTCATTTCTGGAACTATCCAATTTGCTTATTACTTTAAGAAAAGTACGGATTTATATATGTTGGGTAATTTGATGGCGATATATTTAATTGGATTTCTAATGTGATGATTCTATTTAGAATACTCACATAGACTAATAATAAAACAAAGTGCTAGAAACCTAATTAAATTAGCTTTCTTAAATATATTTGTTACAACCTCAATGGCTATTTTTGGTGGAAGTATAATAAACTCGCATAATGACAGTAATAAATTATACATAATGATTTCATCAGTTATTGCTTTAGCACTGATATTCATATTAATAAATTCTTTTCTTTCTTCTTTATATAGAGATGATAAAATCACAATTTTAAATTTTAAAAAGCAATCATGAATGCTGTGTATTACAAATGTAATAATTTTAGGCACTTTTGCTATTATAAATATTTTTGTAAATTTACCTATGTGAAGTTTATATATAGTTATAATAACAACATTAATTTCATCGATCTCTTTGCCATATATATTAAAAAGAATTAATTGCACAAAATTAAGATAGTATTCAAAATTACGATAGTTTAAAATATTAAGTTTATTACAAAGCTTTTTATTTTATGATAATTCATTTGAAGTGGTTGAAAACCCCAAGTTTTATATATAATATATGTATAAAATGAATAGTTTTCAATGAAGAGAAGGTATTTAAGTAAACACTTTTTTAGAGAGTCAGGATGGTGGGAACTGACAAAGTAAAGACTTGAAGAGTTATCTTGGAGAAAAAAAGTTTAAAACACTATAAGTTTAAGAGTCCTAATAAGGGTGGTACGTTGGCCCCTTTGTTTTGGGCTTTTTTTATTTAAAAAGGAGAAAAAAATGCAAACAAAATACAATCATAAATTAGTTGAAGAAGGTAAGAATAAACAATGAATGGAAAAGGAAATTTTTTCAAAACATGATAAATCAAAAGAACCATTTACAATAATTTTACCACCACCAAATGTTACTGGTAAATTACACTTAGGACATGCATGGGATGTTTCATTGCAAGATTCTATTATTAGATATAAAAAACTAAAAGGGTTCGATACTTTATGAATGCCTGGTATGGATCATGCTGGTATTGCAACACAAGCTAAAGTAGAAGTTAGGTTGCAAGAACAAGGAATATCTAAACATGATTTAGGGAGAGAAAAATTCATAGATAAAGTTTGAGAATGAAAGGATGAATATGCATCCACAATTAGGAAACAATGAGGTAAACTTGGTGTTGCTCTAGATTATAAAAAAGAACGTTTCACATTAGATGGTGAGGCCAATAAAGCTGTTAATAAGGTTTTCATAGATATGTATAATAAAGGCTTAATTTATAGAGGGAAAAGAGCAATAAATTGAGATCCAATTTTACAAACTGCTCTCTCTAATATAGAAGTTCTTCCAAAAGAAACTGATTCTACAATGTGATACTTTAAATATAACATTAAAGATTCTGAAGAATTTTTAGAGGTTGCTACAACTAGACCAGAAACAATGCCTTCTGATGTTGCTGTTGCTGTTAATCCTAAAGATGATAGATTCGCTCACTTGGTTGGTAAAATAGCTATATCTCCTTTTAATAATAATGAATTACCTATCATTACTGATGAGTACATTGATATTGAAAAAGGAACTGGAGTTATGAAAGTTTCTGCTCATGCCTCTATTGATATTGACATTATTAAAAAAAATGGATTGATAATTAATGAATCAATTGAAAAAGATGGAAAAATGAATTCTTTAGCTCTTGAGTTTGAAGGAATGGATCGTATGGAAGCAAGAATTAAAATAGTTGAAAAACTAGAATCAAATGGATTGATGTATAAATCTGAAAAAGTTGTTAATAATGTTGGATATTCTGAACGGAGCGGAGCACCAATTGAAACGCTAGTTTCCGATCAATGATTTGTTAATATGGAACCTCTTTCAAAAGATCTATTGGACAACTTAAATGGTGAACATGGAGTTAATTTTGTTCCTTCTAGATTTAAGAAAACTATTGAACGTTGAATGGAGAATGTTTATGATTGAACTATATCTAGACAACTATGATGAGGTCATAGAATTCCTGCTTGATATAAAGGCGAAGAAATAAAGGTTCAAGAAACTTCTCCGGGCGAAGAGTGAAAACAAGATGAAGATGTTCTAGATACTTGATTTTCTTCAGGTATTGCTCCATTCTCATTTTTAGGATGACCAAATTCAATGGAAGATGTTAATAGATACTATCCAACTAATGTTCTTGTAACTGGTTATGATATCATATTCTTCTGAGTAGCAAGAATGTATTTCCAAGGATTAGAATTTATGAAAGAAAAGCCTTTTAAAGATGTATTAATTCATGGACTAATTAGAGATGAACAAGGTAGAAAAATGTCTAAATCTCTTGGTAATGGTATTGATCCAATGGAAACTATTGATAAATATGGTGCCGATGCATTACGTTGATTCTTATTAACTAATTCAGCACCAGGTCACGATATTAATTACTCACCTCAAAAACTTGAGGCAGCCTGAAACTTAAATAATAAAATTTGAAATATTTCAAGATTTATATTAGAAGTTATGGAACATAAAACTGATGAAGTGACTGACGCCGATAAGTGAATTTTAGGTAAATTATCTAAATTGGAAAAACAAGTATCAAGACACATGGATAAATATGAATTTACAATTGTTGGTAAAGATATTTACAACTTTATTCAAAATGATTTTTCTTCATGATATATTGAAATGGCAAAAGCTCAACCTAATAAGGATATTGCAAAAGATGTATTGAGAAAAACTTTAATTATAATAGCACCATTGCTTCCATTTATTTCTGAAGAAATATTCTCAAAATTTAATGAAGGTACAATTTTTGAACAAGAATGACCAACAATTGAAACTAAAGAAGCTGATTATATCGATGATGTTATTGCTGCTGTTAAATCAATTAGAGAATTTAGAGTAATCCATAGTTTATCAAATGCTGAAGAAATTAAATATTCAACATCAAAAAATATTAATGAAAAAACAAAATTATTCATTTCTAAATTAGCAAATGCTTCTTATGAATTAAATTCAGACGCATTGTTTAAATTAGAAAACTTTGATATTACAATTAAAATGACAAAAGAAATGAAAGAAGCAGAAAAAAAACGTATTGAATCTGAAATTAAGCGTCTTAGAGGTGAGATTAAACGTTCTGAAGGAATGTTAGGTAATGAAAGATTTGTTAATAATGCTTCTCCAGAAAAAGTGCAAATAGAAAAAGAAAAGTATGAAAAATACAAAAAAGAATTAGAAGCTCTTGAAAACTTATAATAAATTTAAACATTGGCTAGGGTCAATGTTTTTAGCTTCTCAAAGTATTTTATTTTAGGTTTTACCAGTTCTTTGAGTATTTATTCAATGATATAATTTATTTATGAATTATGCTTTAAAAAGGAGAAAATAATGAACAATAAAATGAAGGCTTTTGTTGTAAAATCGCCAGGCAATTGGGGTATAAAAAAAGTTAAAATTCCGAAGCCAAAAAACAAGGAAATTTTAATTAAAATGGAGACATCTGGAGTATGCCACACAGATTTACACGCTGCTAGATTTGACTGGCCAGTAGAACCTAAGTTTCCATTGATACCAGGACACGAAGGAATTGGTATTGTTGCTAAAATAGGTAAAGGGTGTACGAGAATTAAAGTTGGGGACAGAGTCGCTCTTGCTTGATTGCATGATGCTTGTGGGGATTGTGAATTTTGCCTTACTGGTAGAGAAACACTATGCCCTAAACAAAATATGACTGCCTATACAAAAGATGGATCATTTGCTGAATATGCAATTGGTCATGAAGATTTTGTAGGCATGGTCCCTGACAAATTAGATGTTATTGAGGGAGCACCAATCGTTTGCGCTGGAGTAACAACTTACAAGGCTATTAAACGTTCAAATGCCAAAGCTGGCGATTGATTAGCAGTCGTTGGGGTTGGAGGTTTAGGACAACTTGCAATACAATATGCAACAGCTATGGGTATTAAGGTTATTGGTGTTGATATCGATGATAAAAAGTCTGAGTTGGCACTGAAATCTGGTGCTAAATTAGCCGTTAATGGTAAAAAAGTAAATCCAGTTGAGTATGTTAAAAAGATAACTAATGGTGGGGTTGGTGCTGTTGTTAATACATCTGTTGCACCTATTGCTTTTGAACAAGGTTTTGAAATGTTGAAACCGGGTGGGCGTGAAGTTCTTGTTGGACTCCCTGCATCTGATAAAATATCAATTTCAATATTTTGGACTGTATTGCAAGGTAAGGAAATTGTTGGTTCTATTGTAGGAACCAGACAAGATCTTAAAGAGGCTCTTGATTACGCTGCAGAAGGACTTGTAAAATCAGAAATAACAAAAGTAATTCCTTTAGAAGGTGTTGAAGAAATTTTTGAGAAACTACAAGATGGAACTTTTATTGGTAGAGCAGTTATTGACTTTAGAAAATAAAATTCATAATAATAAAAGTTTAAGTTATTGAAATATATTTGGATAAATAAGATGAATTCAAAGCATAAACAACATGTGATAATATTTGCGTGTTGTTTTATTATTTAAACATCTTTAGATATTATTATACTCCGTTATTTAACAAATTCCTTTTGGATGTCAAAGATTTTATTGTGCCACTTATTTCTAATAAACTTTGAAATTTATAATTCTCATACTCTACCTCTAACAGTAGAAATAAAGGCTTATTTAGCTTTTATTTCCCTTGCTGTTCAATCATTTTGAAGTTCAACTTCTACTTGCTTTAAAATGCTTTATAAAAAACTATATTTTAAGATAGTTCTTAAATAATTTTCTTAATATAAGAACCAACTAAAAAAGAATACATTCTAAACATTAGATGGCATAACTTGCAATCTAATGTTTTTTTATAGAAATATTAAGGAGCATAATTATTAAAATGGAGTTTTTTAAATGTTATTTATGAGTAATTATTTATTGTAGGAATATATTTTTAATAAAAAAGTTATATTTAAAATACTAGCATGATTTAATTTAAGGAGTGTCTAAAAACTTGGGAATTAGGGTCACTAATCTTTGCATCTTTAATCAGTAAAATTCTATTTATGTAAATTATTTTCAATTATTTAGAATATTACAAACTTAATTATTGATATTTAGATTACAGATTCATTCTTTTTAATATATTCACAATCCTATGAATTCATATATTAATTATTACTAACATATAAAAAAAATAGTTGGTATTATAATTTAACTATAATGAAAATATTTTAATTCACTCTTCAGAAATAAAATCTTTTAAGAAAGTTGGATGTTTTTTCATTTCTATTATAACTATTTCAAAGCAGGGTTTAAAGATTCATTTCTATAAATCTTTTTATAATTTTAAACACATTTTTTTAAATTTATTGATAATAAAGTTAATTTCAAATACATTGAAATTACCAAATTTTAAACAAAGTTTAATGCTGAATTGTAAGAAGAATTTATGAATTATTATTAATATTAAATTAGAAAATTTCAATTAATATCATTCAAAATTCTCTTTGGTGTTGAACACTTTTGTAAATATGTCAGGTTATATATTTGGAATGAAATACGCAATATATTTAAGATGAAATTAAACTAATAATCCTCACTATTTTGACAAAATAAAAGCAATGTTTTTAATAATTAAGCTTATTTTGAAAATATATATGATCAAGAATTTACTGAAAAAGAAGTGATTGATAAATTTGTCTTAATATTTAAGAATTAAACATTGATTAAAGAAGGCTTTTTGGAAATTTATAATTAAAAATATGATTTATTATGAAAAAAACGAAATATTAAAAATAAAGGAAAAAAATATGAAAAAAATATTAAATAATAATTTGGAAAAAATTAGATATCAAAATTCAAGATTGAACAATGCAATACTTTTTATTGTTGTCTTAGAAGCTATTCTTGCTATTTTTTGTTTAGTTGCATCGGCATACATTATGGATTCAGTTATTTTTTACAGGAATGGTAATGGCAAAATATACTTTTATATTTTGGTTGCAGTAACTTTATTTTCTTTTTTAATAGAAATACCATTTTTTACATTAAAAAAGTTCCTTACAAATAAAGTGATGGAAATAACAAAAAGAGAGCTGAGGGAACTTGTATCTAAAAGAATTTCTGAGATCTCTTTTTCTGAATTTAATTCTAAAGATGTAGGAGAGTACATATCAATTTATAACTACAATATAAATGTTTTTTGTGCTAATAGAGTTCAAGGAAGATTCAAAATTTTATCATTCACCATAAAAGTTTTATTGTTGATTGTATTTCTCTTCTATATTTCATGAATCATTGGTTTAATAGCATTGTTCTTTATAATTATGAATTATTTTACTAGCTTAATAGTTAAGAAGTATATCCCTAAGATTAAGGAAAAAATGGCGATTCAAGAAAATACTTATAATGCACACACATTAGATTTATTGGAAAAATTTTATATATTTTTCTATTGAAATAAAAAGAAGGAATTTCAGCAAAAAATGATCAATAATAATTCTGTATTGGCTAAGAAACAATCAAAAGCATTTCTAGATAAAAACTTACTTTCGATACCATTCTCAATAACTGTTATTGGTCTTCAAGTAATATTAATGACAATAATATCATTGCTAATTCATTACAAGTTTATTCCTTTTGGATATTTATCCGTTGTATTATTTTGCTCAAATACTTTAATTGCAACAGCCTCGTCATTATTTTTGACTATAACTCACTTACATTCCGCTGATAAATTACTTGAGTTCTCTTTGGTTGAATCTAAATATGAAAAACTCATCAATATAAAAAGAATTACTTCAATTGAATTTCAAAAAATCAATTTTATATTTGATTCAAAAAAGTTGCTCAAAAAACCATTAAGCGAAGAATTTAAAGTCCCTAAAAAATACTTGATTAATGGCAAATCTGGAACTGGTAAAAGTACTTTAGTTAGAACAATTATGAAGTTAAATGACGATTATGAAGGCAAGGTTAAAGTAAATGGAATTAATATAAAAAAAATAGATAAAGAAAATTTTTATAATGAGATTTCTTTTATTGATAGAAATACTTCAATAATAAATGAAACGGTAAGAGAAAATATTGTGTTTGGATTACCATATGAAGAAATTAAATTTAAAAAAGTACTTTCGATTGTAAATTTACATAAGTCATTTTCGCAAAAAAGCATCTCTATAAAAGACATTAATATTTCACAAGGTCAAAAACAAAAAATACTAATAGCCAGAGCTTTATACAAAGCACCTTGTTTCTTTATCATTGATGAGGGTATGGTTAATATTGATCAAAAAAGTAAAACCTATATTGAGGAATATTTAATGAATCAAAATGATATGGCAGTAATAAGGATAACCCACAATAAAAATAAAATGATAGAGGAAAAATATGAAAAAATTATCACTTTATAATAAAAGATACATATTTAAAAAACCTTTTATGATTTTTGGGTTAGTATTCATAATGGTTAGTTTTTCTGCTTTGTCTACTGGATTATCATACTTGAATAATGTTGTTATAAATTCTATGGAAAATAATGACAACTCAATGTTTTATAAATTCCTTGCTATAATGGCGATAATGGGTTTGATTTGCTCTATTTGATATTTAATAAGATCATATTTTTGTAAATATATGGCGATTAAGGTAGTGCTTTCATTGAAAAATGATATCTCAACCCACATTAGTGAAAATAAAGGTAACTTTTTCAAAGAAAAAAATTCAAGTAAATACTTAAACTGATTAACTCAAGATGCACGTTATGTTCAAGAAGAACACATTGAACAAATATTCAATATTGCATCAAGGTTTATAGCGTTGGTGCTGGCAATTGTCGGAATAATGTTGATACAATGGATAATTGGAATTTTCATTATATTTAGTGCCTTAATTTTATTGATAATAACTGATATAACTAAGAAATATTTGTCCAAAAAGAAGATTGAAATGTCGAATTATAGAGTTAAATTCAATCAAGAAATTAATGCTGGATTAAGCTCCTTTGAAACATATTATTTGAATAATAAAGAACAATATGTAAGTAAAAAAATAAGTGAAAAATCAAATGAATATTATAAACATTTGTGAGCATTTTCAAAATCCAACGCTTGAGTTGAGTTAATTTCTTGAATATTCTTAGAAACAATCAATTACTCCATTTTAATTGTGGTTGGATTCTTGCTTGTTTACAAGAATAATATTGGAGTTGGTTTATTTGTGGCATCAATGCTATTATTGACAACATCATTACGTTCAATAAGATATATTTTTAATTCCTTTATTTCAATACGAGCAAATAGCAATATCACAAGAAAACTATTGAAAAACGCTACGACAAATGAAATTGAAGTAAGTAATCATATTCTAAATGAATGTGCAATAAAAGTGGATAATGTAAGTTTTTGATTCGATGAATCTAAAAAAATATTTGAAAACCTAAATTTCAAAATTAATACAAATCAAAAATATGCACTTGTAGGAGCAAATGGTAGTGGTAAAACTACGTTGATTAAATTACTTTTAAAAATACTCACTCCCAAAAGTGGAGAAATCACTTGAGAAGGAAAAGGTATTGATGTACAAGCAATACTAAATAATATATCGATGATAAATGATGGATTGAGTTTATTTCCGGGAAACATATCTGAAAATATTTCTTTTAAAAATAATGATATTGACATGAAATTTTTTAAAGAGATTTGTGAAATAGTTGATTTAAAAATAATAAACGAAGGAAATATTTATAAAGATGTAAAAGAGTTTAATTTCTCCTCTGGGGAAATTCAAAAATTACTTATCATTAGAGCCTTATATAATAAAAGGAAAATACTTATATTTGATGAAGCTTTTTCTAATATAGATGCTAAAGCTAAACAAAAAATATTTAATTATTTAATTAATAATAAGGAACTGACCTTGATTATGATTTCTCACCAATTCTCTAAATCAGATTTAATGTTATTTGATGAGGTGATTAAATTAACTCCTTCTTCAATTTCTTAATTAAAAATAATTATCAAAAAAACACAATGCAAATTGCTTTTAATGCGCATTGTGTTTTTTAATATTTGTTTCCGTTTGTTTTATTGATTGTAAATTCACAAGCTTTATACAAAGGTATTAAAATAGCTACGTAAATTGGTGTAATTATAGGTGTCTTTAATACTCTTGCTCATAAGGCTATTTTATAATATTTTTCATATGTATAGTGATCAATGGAATATTTGGAATATCCTTGATTTGCAAGTCTTTGCAAGAATCTTACATAAGCAATGGGTCCTCAAATTCAAATTCAAATTATGATAATCATAGCAACTAATGTCGTTATTGAAATTACTAGTTTTAAATTATCATTTTTCTTAAAACCATATACTATAAACATTATTAATTCTATTAAGAATAAAAATCCTGCCATACAGTAAATCATTATTTGTGTATTTCCATCAAAGTTATAATTCCTCCTTGATGCTGTTTGTAATAATGGATTATTACTTGAAATTAAAATTACTATAAAAATTCCTATTATCGTTATTGAATTGATTGCAACCATTGATATTCATCAATATTTTTGCTTTATAGTAAAAAGATATTTGAAAGCTCATGCCATCAAAGGTATTCCTACTGTCATTATTTCATATTCTCACATTCAAGCACCGATTCCATATGTTCCAAGTGCTAAAGTTATTGTATCTGCAATTAAAGCAAAAAATACACCTTTAATAGGACCAAAAATTAACCCAAACATTATTAGGAATACAAATGTAATTCCAATATCCATAATACCTTGTAATTTAATTGAAATAAATAATCCTGAAATTATAAATAATCCAATTAATATTCCTGCCAAAACTATTTCATGAATAGTTATTTTAAAATTGTCTTTTATCCTATCTTTGAAGCTTTTTTTATCTTTTGTTAATGACTTTTCATTAACATTTTCTTTAGTTGTTTCTTTATTCATTTTCTAATATTTCTCCTATTGAATAGAAACTACCTATATATAATGTGTCTTTCTTTTGATTTTTGTAAAAATACTTTAAGTCCTCAATATTAATTGCATTCATTTCTTTGGAATCAACAAATGATTCATCTAATTGATAAACAAACAAATCTTTACCCTTGAATATATCAGGTATTTCAGAATGTTCTTTTCTCTTTGAAATGGTTAAAACAACTTGATCGTATTCAATTTTATTATTTTCTAAAAATTCTTTAGTGGCTCTTATTCCAGAGTGATTGTGAGCAACATCTAAAATAGCTTTTGTATTATTTGTATTTTGTATTTTAGACCTTCCCATTGGTTCAGTGAAATTAATGTTTAAATTAAACTCTTTTTTTAGTATTGCAGAAGCTAGTCTTTGATTTCTTATTCTATAATCTCTACCTTCATTTTTTACTAAGATATGTTTCGCTTTTTGTTCTAAACATTTTTTTTGAATAATTTCATTAAACTCTATCCCTAAATTTGTGCCTGAGTAGAAATTCATTTTATTATTTATAATTCCGATCTTATCATTTAAAACATCCAATAAAGTATTTCCAAATAAGTCCATGTGATCTCTGCCAATTGAAGTAATCACTCCTATTGCTCCATCTAAAATATTAGAAGGATCATGAGTTCCTCCAATTCCAGCTTCCAAAATTACATAATCACATTTTTGTTCTTGGAAATATTCCATAGCGGATAAGAACATTATTGCAAAAAAGTGCAAATCAGTATTTGTATATTTAATGATGTAACTTTCTAAAGTTTCCTCATTAATCTCTACATTTTGAATCTTAATTCTTTCAGTTGCACTAAAAATATGAGGAGAGGTAAATGTTCCTACTTTATATTTTTTGGATAAACCTTCAGTTAAGTAGTGGGAAACACTCCCTTTTCCATTAGTTCCAACAACATTAATTATTTTGAATTTTTCTTTTTTTATAAATGTATTTAAATATTTTTTTATTGTACTGTTTTTAGTATTTTTTCTATTGTTAAAAATTGATTTTATTATTTTCATATAGTAGTCCTGCCACTATAAATTAGACCATTAGTGGATGAAGTGTTTTATCGCCTACAAATGTAGTTCGTTCAAAGGCTATACTCCCGTCCTTTGACACTTAACGCTAGACACCGGCTCTAATAGTGGCATTTTAATTATAAAACAATTATCAATATGTTTTTGAAATTATGGGAAATATTTTTAATCTTGTAACCTTAATTAAGATTATGTGTCTAGGTATATTGTTTATTTAGTTTTTTTATATAAAATAAGTGGATATAATAAGCAAATTACGGAATTTTTATAATATATTTATTATTCCAATAATTACAATAAATATTTTTAACAAATATACTATAATAGTTAAGTTAATAAGAGTCATTTATATCTCTAATATGGTGAGATGTTTCTACAAGGTACCTTAAATACCACTAATGATTTATTTTTTTCAATGGCTATAATTAACCAGAAAAATTATTTTAAGGAGAAAATATGTACAAAACAAAAGTAGTAATCGGCGCCCAATGAGGCGACGAGGGTAAAGGTAAGGTTTCGGATTATCTTGCACAAAAAGCTGATTTAGTAGTTAGATATCAAGGTGGTAATAATGCTGGCCATACAATTGAATTTGGTGGTAATAAATATGCACTTAAGCATATTCCTTCAGGTGTTTTTAATCCTAAGACAACAAATATTATGGCACAAGGTATGGTCATTAATCCTAAAATGCTATTAGATGAAATAGCTGAATTAAAATCAAAAGGCATTAGTGATTTTAAATTATTAATTTCAGATAGAGCACACGTGATACTTCCTTATCACTTAGATCTTGATGGAGCAATCGAAGAGTTAAAAGGACCAATTAAAAAAATTGGGACAACTAAAAAAGGTATTGGTCCATGTTATGAAGATAAATACGCAAGAATTGGTATTAGATATGGTGATTTTATCAATGAAGATGTATTTTTAGAAAAATTAGAGGATACTCTTTTAATTAAAAATAAAGTTTTGAAAGCTTTTGACTTAAAAACTTATACAGCGAAAGAAATTTTTGAAGAATATAAAGAATATGCAGCTATTTTAAAAGAAAGAGTTGTTGAAACTGGTTCATTGCTTGCTAAAGAAATTGAGTCTGGTAAAAGCGTTGTTTTTGAAGGAGCACAAGGTGTAATGTTATGTATTGATAATGGTACTTATCCATTTGTTACTTCATCTTCACCAACAGCTTCAGCAATCCCTCTTTATGCAGGTCTTTCTAACAAACACGTAACATCAACAATTGGTATTGTTAAAGCTTATACAACTCGTGTTGGTGTTGGTGCACTTCCTACTGAGATACATGAAGCATCTATTAATGATGATATTTGTGAAAGAGGTAGAGAATATGGAACTGTTACAGGTAGAAGAAGAAGAATTGGTTGATTGGATACTGTTGTTCTAAAACATTCAGCAAGAGTTTCAGGATTTACAGAGTTAACAATGACACTACTTGATGTTCTAGACAATAGAGAAACAATTAAAATTGGTTATGCATATGAATTAGATGGAAAAGAAATTGATTACATCCCTGGTTCAAATACTGAATATGATAGAGTTGATGTTAAGTATATTGAAATGCCTGGTTGAAATGAAGATATTACAAAAGTTAAAAAATATGAAGACCTACCAAAAAATACAAAAGCATATATTGAAAAAGTTGAAGAATTGGTTGGGGTTCCTGTGAAAATATTCTCAGTCGGACCTGATAGAGAACAAACTATTGAAATTAAATAATTGATTGGAGCATTAAATGATTAAAAGATATAGCACTGAAGAAATGAATAAAATTTGAAGTGAACAAAATACATTCGATTCATGATTGAAAGTTGAACTTTTTACAGCTAAGGCGTTTTCGGTTATAAAAAATGAAATTCCAGAAAGTGATATTGATAAACTTTTTAAAAATGCTAAATTTGATTTGAAAAGAATTAAAGAAATTGAGCAAATTACAAAACATGATGTAATTGCATTTACAAGAGCGGTTTCCGAGTCTTTAGGTTCTGAAAAGAAATGGATTCATTATGGACTTACTTCAACAGATGTTGTTGATACAGCGTTTGGGTACAGGTTAAAACAAGCCAATGAAATAATCAAAAAAGACCTAAGTATGTTCATTGATACTTTGAAAAAATTAGCTATTGAGCATCAACATACATATCAAATAGGTAGAACTCATGGTATTCATGGCGAAATTACAACATTTGGTTATAAAGTAGCTTTATGATTTGATGAAATGACGAGAAACATTGAAAGATTCGAAGAGGCTTCAAGAATTATTGAAATTGGTAAAATATCTGGTGCTGTTGGTAACTATGCTAATATAGATCCAGAAATACAAGATTATGTTTGTGAACAATTAGGTATTAATTCTTCAAAAATCTCTACACAAACATTACAAAGAGATAGGCATGCACAATATATATTCACTTTATCACTAATTGGTTCATCATTGGATAAAATTGCTGTTGAGCTTAGACATTTACAAAGAACTGAAGTAGGGGAAGTTGAGGAAGGATTTGCTAAAGGTCAAAAGGGTTCTTCTGCAATGCCACATAAGAAGAATCCAATTTCTTCAGAAAATATTTCAGGGCTTTCAAGATTGCTGAGAAGTTATACTTTCACTGCGCTTGAAAACGTTCCTTTATGACATGAAAGAGATATATCACATTCTTCAAATGAGAGAGTTATATTCCCTGATTCAACAACTTTGATTTCTTATATGTTAAGAAGAATGAATAGAGTTTTAAATAATCTTGGTGTTAAAAAAGAAAAAATGATGGAAAACATTGGTCTAACACATGGTTCAATATTCTCTCAAAGAGTTATGTTAACTATTATTTCTGATAACGGAATCACACGTGAGGAAGCATATGATAAAGTTCAACCAATCGCTATTGATTGTTATTCAAATAAGAAAGATTTTAAAACAGAATTACTTTCAAAAAATGTTATTTCTGATAAACAAGCAACTAAGATCTTTGATTATTCATACTATTCAAGAAACATTGATAAAGTATTTTCAAAATTAGGTATTAAATAACGAATTGTATTAAAAATAAAAAATATTTTATATTAGCTTTTGCTAATTTTTTTATTGATAATTAATAGCATTGCTTAGTCAAAAATATTAAAAATATAATTAAAAAAACATAACTCTTCTGAGTCATGGCTTAAATAATTGAGTTAATACAAATTTATTTATTATTTTTAACTTTCACTTCAAACGTTGCTGATCAAATAGAACCAGGAGAAAGAGAGATTATCTCCTCTTTTTTACTTACTTCTGATGGTGCTTTGTATCAAGCGTCATTTTTTCCATATCATGGTTCTATACAAATAAAATTATCATTTTTTGGTTTTCAAATTTGTAAATGTGGTGAATCGAATTTCATATGCAATTGATGATTTTCAGTATTTAATATGATTGATTTATCCTCAATATTTTGAGCTATTAAAGTATCGTAGTCTTCTCCAAATCCAAGAGAATCAATTAATAACCCTCTAATTGAAAGTTCGCGATTCGTTAGTTTGCCTTCTAAATCTATTATTTTTGTTTCTGGTAGGTTTGAAATAAATGTTGAGTCATCAATTTTAAATGCTGGGTGAATTCCAAAATGGAAAAATGACTCTTTGTCTTCTAAATTAGCTATTTCATAATTTATATAAAAAGTATCTTGATCCACTCCTATTCTTTGAGTTATATCCAAAAAGAATGGGAATTTTTCTTTATCCATTAATGTGGCAACTGATAAAATTTCTCCATTTTCAAAAAAACTTTCTCATGCTAAATTTTTTCAAAAGCCATGTTTTGGCATTTCAAATGTTTTTCCATTGTGTGAAAAACCCTTCGATATTCCTAATGAAGGAAAAATTATAGGGAATTGTTTTTTTCATGTCTCGTTTGCCTGATATAAAAGTTCCTTGTCTTCAAATTTAACTGAAATGATTTCAGCATTGTCATTTATTTCTATTTCTATATATTCATTATTTAATTTCATATTTTAATATTAACATGGAGAACAATATTTACAATAAATATATGCTTTTTTTACTTTTTTTGATATACTATAAGAGCAACATGTAGTTGCAGAAAGTAGATTACTTCTCACCTGATGGTTATTCCATGGGTCTTGCTACAACAATTTATGTAGTCTGATGAGAAGTGGTAACACCACTTTTTTATATACAAAGGAGATTTATTATCGCTAGAATTCACAATAGAAAAAAACCTAAATCTGAGCATTTAGTTAATAGAGATATCCCTTATCCAAAAGTATTTGTTATTGATGATAAAGGTGAAAAGTTAGGCGTAATGCCAACTAGAGCTGCAATTGAAAAAGCAAAGGATGCTGGATTTGATTTAGTTATTATTTCAGCTAATCCTAAGCAACCAGTTGCTAAAATTCTTGATTACGGGAAATTTAAATATGAACGTAAGAAGAAAAGAAAAGAAGCAAAAGCTAAACAAGTAGTAACAAATAATAGGGAAGTTAGATTAACACCAATGATTGGTGATCACGATCTAAAAGTTAAGGCAAAAAAAGCTAGAGAATTTATCATGGCTGGTGATAGAGTTAAAGTTTCTCTAAAATTTAGAGGACGTGAAATGGCTCGTCAAGAACTTGGACACGATACTTTAAAAAGATTTTTTAATGAAATCGAAGATATTGCGTTAATTACCAAGAAACCTCAATTGAATTCTAGATTTTTGGATATGTACATTCAAAGAGATAATAAAAAGAAACCTAAGGAGGCTGAAAATGGCAAAAATGAAAACTAAGTCAGCTTTAACAAAACGTGTTAAAGTTACTGGAACAGGAAAAGTTAAAAGAGGTCAAGCATATAGATCTCATTTAGCACAAAACAAATCAACAAAACAAAAAAGGCAATCTCGTAAGTCTGATCTTATGTCAAAAGGTGACATGAAAAGACTTAAGGGACTGTACTAGGAGGTAACTAATGGCTAGAGTTAAAGGCGGAACAGTTACAAGAGCAAGAAGAAAAAGATGACTTAAACTTGCTAAAGGATACTGAGGACACAAATCAATCGGATTTAAAGTTGCTAAGCAACAAGTAGTTAAATCATGAACATATGCATTTAGAGATAGAAAACAAGTTAAAAGAAATTTTAGAAAATTATGAATTTCACGTATCAACGCAGCAGTTAGACCAATGGGACTAACATACTCAAGATTTATTAACGGACTTAAAAAAGCTGATATTACAGTTAACAGAAAAATGTTATCTGAACTTGCAATCCACCAACCAGAAACATTTAAACTGATTGTTAAAGAAGCAAAAGCAGCATTAAAATAGAATAATATATTTTAGAATGAATTATTATTCATTTTTTTTATGCCAATTTTAGTAAAAATAGGTAAAATTATTATATGAACTTTACAAAAATATTAAATATGCAATCTGAACTTGACAGGAACATTGAGAAAGCACACAATGTTACGGGCGAAGATTTAACAAACAGAAAAATAGTTGCCTTAATAGTTGAAATAGGGGAATTTGCAAATGAAATTAGACCTTTTAAATACTGAAAAAAAACTATTAATATAAATGAAGATTTAGTGAAAGAAGAATTTGTTGATGGTATTCATTTCTTTTTATCGCTAACATTGAATATTGGAAACTCCCCAATTGTTGAACCAATTATCATTTCGGATGATCAAAATATACAACTCGCTACTTTATTTGAAGAAACAAGTAAACTAAATTCTAATTTTGAGAAAGAACAACTTGCAAAAGCTTTTGGTATATACATGGGAATGGCAAAATTAGTCGGTCTTAAAGAAGATGAAATCGAAAAATTCTATATCGAAAAAAATAGAGTTAACTATGAAAGAATACTTAATGGATATTAGTTTAACTAATCCATTTTTTATTTATAATTATTTATATGGAAACAATAAGCTACTACTTTGATAAGAAAATATTCAAAATTCATGTTATCTGAACTAATAATAAAAATATGTACTTGAAAATGGATGGAGACAAAGTTATTTGTTCTGCTCCAAAAGGCACATCAATCATTGATGTTAAACTTTTTGTTAATCAACACGCAACAAAATTCTATGAACATTCAAAAAATATTAAGAAAAATTTACTTTATTCAGTAAGAGAAGACTTTTTATATTTATTTGGTAAAAAGTTTTTAATAGTAAGATTAACAGGTCTTAAAACACCAAGAGTTAAAATTATGAATGATAAGATTTACATTTATGCTTTTGATACATCTGATGAAAACATTGAGAAAGTTATTAAAGATATTCTAAAAAAAGAAATTATTAAATACATAAATAAAAGACAAAGAAGATTTGAAAAAGAAATGGGAGTTTCTTCACATGCATGTAAATTTGTATATAAAACAAGTACTTGGGGATCAAATTATGTAAACCAAAGAAGGATTATATATTCTACAAAATTAGCACATTATAGAGAAGCAGTTATTGATTATGTTATTATTCATGAGTTAGCACATCATTATCACCAAAACCATTCTAGAGACTTTTGGTGATTTGTTGGTAAATTTGAACCATACTATAAAGATTTAAGGAATGAATTAAAGGCGGATTCAGAAATGAAAGATGAATAGGAGAAATTATGAGAGAAATAATAAAATCACTAGATAATTCAAGAGTAAAACAATGAGCAAAACTTTTGACTAAAAAAGCAAGAAAAAGTACCGGATTATTTTTAGTGGAAGGTCATAATATCGTTGCCGAAGCAACTGCTGCTGGTAATGTTCGAGAATATATAACAACAGATGAAAAACTAGAGGGCATTCTAGTTTCTCAACAAGTTATGAAAAAAATCACTGGTGCAGTAACACCACAAAGTATCGTTGCAGTTTGCGAAAAACCAAAAGAAAAAGAATTGGGTTCTAGAGTTCTTGTTTTAAGAAATGTTCAAGATCCAGGTAATGCAGGAACTTTAATCAGAACTGCAAAAGCATTTAATTTTACAGATGTTATTATACAAGGCGTTGATCCATTTTCCGATAAGTCTTTAAGGTCGTCACAAGGTTCTATATTTAAGTTGAATTTAATCCATACAAAAGATGCACTTTCTTACTTAAAAGATCATCAAATTATCTCTTCTATTTTAGATAAGGAAGCCATCACATATAATGAGTTTAAACCTACTGGAAAATTTGCTCTTGTACTTGGTAACGAAGGTCAAGGAATTGATCAAGAAATGATTGATGCAAGTGATGCAAAAGTGTATATTCCGATTGATTTTGAGTCTTTAAATGTCGCAATTGCTGGTGGAATTTTAATGAATGAATACAAGGGATAATCTTAAATTATTTAAATAAACTAATTAATACTCCTTATTTTTTTATTGTTTATTCCAAACAATTAGAAGAGTTTAAATATTAGATATTTAGTAATGGGAATTATACTTAAATTGCTTGGGTATAACTATATTGATACTAACTTTGGATATCTTATTCTTTTTTTTAATAACTAATTATTTAATATAAAAACAACGAAGGTGTTAATGTGCCTTTGTTGTTTTTATATCTTCTTTAAATTTTTTATATCTTATTTCTCTAACTCTTTTAAGTTCCTTTTCAGTATTGTCAAGTAAGTAATTAATGTACTCCCCAACTCCACCTCTTTTATTAGATTTATGAGTTACGACAAGCGCTTTTTCTTGGATATCTTTTGAAGCATTTGACATTGCAACACCCACACCAGCAACTTCAAACATTGGTATATCATTATAACCATCACCAAATGCAACAACATTATCTACATGTATATCATAATATCTTGAAAGTAATGATATAACTTTAGATTTCTTAACACCAACCCCGGTGATATCAAATACAGGAGTTAGCCCTTCACCTTTTGATCATGAAGAAAATTCAGCTAAATCACCATATTTACGTGTAAGATAATCATTTAATTCTTGAACGTTAACACCTTTTTTAGTATCAAAAATAATTCCTGTTGGCTTTAAAGGTAATTTATTAAGGTCTATACCAATTTTTAATTTTGAAGCCGTATTAAAACCAAATACTCTTGCTAAATCTTCATCCTCTCTTTCAAGTTGAACTCAACCTGGTCCTTCAATGGCAATATTAGATTTTGCTTCTTGCACTTTTGGGTCTCCAAGAATATACATCACTTCATTTAAATTTAAATAATTAATATAAGGTATAAAGTTATAGTCAGAAGGGTTATGTATATGAGCTCCGTTGTAATTTCCGACGATTGTATCAAGATTTAAATCCTCATAAATTGGTTGTGTTGCCCTTCATGGTCTACCAGTTATAATACAAACAATATGCCCTTCATCTCTAGCTCTTTGAATTGCTAGTTTTGTTACTTTATGAACCGAACCTTTTGATGAATCGGATAAAAGTGTTCCGTCTAAGTCAATTGCAAATAAAAATTTTTCTTTTTTCATAGATATCTCCTAATTTCTCTTTAATTCTAACAAAAAAGTTGTTTTTTAGTATAAATTATAGGATTTTAATTAAAAAAATGATGTTCTTGGTTAATTAAAATAAGTAATTTAATAACTTTTATAGAAAAGAATAAATTTCTAAAATAAGTTAAAAAATTGGTAAAATTATTATATTAGTAAAAGTAACAAATTAAATATATTGGAGGACCAAAAATGGTTAAAGTATTATCGCACCCGTTAATTGAACAAAAATTAACAAAGATGAGATCTAAGGAATGCTCATCACTACAATTTAGAAAGAATTTAAATCAAATTGCATCATTAATGACATATGAAATTCTTTTAGATTACAAAATGAAATCTAGAGAAGTTCAAACACCCACAGGCGCAACAGCAAAGGGATGTGATTTTGATAAGGAGATTGTTATTGTCCCTATCTTAAGAGCGGGTCTTGGGATGGTTCAAGGTATTGAAGAATTAGTTCCACAAGCAAGAATAGGACATATTGGACTATATCGTGATGAAGAAACTTTTGAAGCCGTTGAGTATTTTTATAAAATGCCAGCTGTCGCAAAAGATTCAAGAATGCTAGTTGTTGATCCAATGCTTGCCACAGGAATTTCTGCTTCAGATACTATTGCAAGACTTAAAAAAGACGGATTTACAGATATAACATTAGTTTGTTTAGTTGGTGTTCAAGAAGGTCTTGATAAAATTGCTGAATTACATCCTAAAGTGAATGTATTTTTAGCTGCGCTTGATCCTGTTTTAAATGATAAAAAATACATCATGCCAGGACTTGGTGATGCAGGAGATAGAATTTTTGGTACTAAATAGATACATTAATGTATCTTTTTTTATATAATTCTTTTATGAATAAACAAATGACTCGTATGGAAAAGTGAAAAGTTTATAGAATTGAAATACAAAAAAATATTTCATTGCAAGAATCTATTGCTAATTCAAATAAAAAATTAAACATATTATCCAATAGGTTAATTAAAGCCTTCCCTGAATATGCAGCTAAATATCCATTTAAAAAAGAAGAAGAATTGATTGATATTAATTTAAATGATACTTCTGAGCCAGAGTTATTTTCAATAGAAGATTCAAATAAAATTATTGAGTTGATAAATACTTCTGAATCTAACGAAGAACAATCTTTACAATACATTGAAAAATTTAATTTTTCTTCTGGTGAATTAGATTCAATTATAGATGAAGTTAAGGTTGGTAAGGTTTCTAAGGTAAAATATATAAATATTGACGAAACGAGTGAAAAGAATATGCAATTCCAAAAAGTGCAATTGCCTAAAAAGGAGTAAAAATGAATAAAAAAAATATAGCCATTGACGGACCTGCTGGTTCTGGTAAGTCAACAATTGCTAAAATTATTGCTAAAAAATTGGGATACACTTATATTAATACAGGTTTAATGTATAGAGCAATTGCTTATTTTTCAATTAAGAATAATATAGATTTAAGTGATGAAAAGGCAATTTCCAAATCATTTGTTTCTGGGATGATTGAATTGCTACCAAATGAAGAAGTTAAACTTAATGGTGTTAGGTTATCAAAAGAACTTAGAGAGGATGAGATATCCCTTGGAGCTTCTACTGTTGCTAAATATGAAAGCATTAGAAAAATTTGTGTTTCAGAACAACAGTTAATGGCTAAGGCTAAAGGGGTTGTAATGGATGGAAGAGATATAACTTCGATTGTTTTACCTGATGCGGAAGTAAAAGTATTCATGTGAGCTTCTCCAGAAGAAAGAGCTAATAGAAGAGTTCTTCAAAATAAAGAACTTGGATATTCTACTAATTTTGATAAAATTCTTAATGAAATTAATAAAAGAGATTATCAGGATATGAATAGAGAAGTTGGACCATTAATCCAAACTGATGATTCAATTAGATTAGATACTACTGATATGAGCATAAGTGAAGTGGTTGAAAAAATAATAGAGATTACAAGGAGCAAACATGCGTAAAAATTTAGTAGCTATAGTAGGTAGACCAAATGTTGGTAAGTCAACATTAGTAAATAAGTTAATTGGTAAGAGATCATCAATTGTTTATGATGAAGAAGGTGTAACAAGAGATAGACTTTACTATGATGTTGAATGAGTTGGGAATAAATTTGAAATTATTGATACTGGTGGAATTTCAATCGAGGGTAAACCATTTCAGGAACAAATTAAAACACAAGCAGAAATTGCGATTGAAGAGGCTGAAGTTATTGCGATGGTTGTGGATGGTCTTGAAGGTCTTAATCCTGATGATGAATATATTATTTCCATCCTTAGAAAATCAGGTAAAAAAGTTTTAATACTTGCGAATAAACTTGAAGGAAATAGAGAGATTGATTATTCTATTTGCTCAAGTGGATTTGATGTTTATCCTATTTCTGCAATTCATGGAGAAGGGATTGGTGATGTTCTTGATACTATTTCTAGTTATTTAGATTTCTCTAATGTGGAAACTGAACAATCAAGAAAATTAGCCATAATCGGTAAGCCTAATGCAGGTAAATCTTCTCTTCTTAATTCTCTTTTTGGTGAGGAAAGAGCAATTGTATCTCCAATTGCCGGAACAACAAGAGATTCAGTGAAAGCAGAAGTTGATATTAATGGGGAAATGTACCATGTTGTTGATACTGCAGGTATTTCTAAAAAGTCAAAATTAATTGAATCTGTTGACCATTATGCACTTGGTAAAGCAAAAGCTTCATTGGCTGAATCGGATTTAACTTTATTGGTTATTGATGCAACTAAAGAGTTATCACATTTTGATGCCCGTATTGCTGGATATGCAATGGAAGAAATGAAACCAATTATACTAGTTATAAATAAATGAGATTTAATTAAAAAGAATACAAATACAATGCATGAATTTGAAAAGAAAGTTAGAAAAGAATTTAAATTCCTTTCGTGAGCTCCAGTTGTATTCATTTCTGCTATTAATTCTTCAAGGTTAGATAGATTAAAGAATACCATTAATATGGTTAATGAAAATCTTACAAAAAGAATTAAAACTTCATTACTTAATGAGATGATTCTTGATATTCAAATGATGCAGCCTGCTCCTTCATTTAATGGTGGTAGATTTAATATTTCATTCCTAAAACAAGTTGAAGCAGCAATTCCTACATTTGTCCTATTTGCTAACAATAAAAATTATGCTCATTTTACATACTTGAGATATGTTGAAAATCAATTTAGGGAATATTTTGGATTTGAAGGAACACCTATAAAACTTATCGTAAAAAATAAAAATGGTGGAGGAGCTTTTAATGATAAATAAGATAACAATAATCGGATCAGGTGCATTGGGAACTGCACTTGCTAAAGTTTTATTTGATTCAGGACATGAAAATATATTTGTTTATGGAATTGATAATCAAGAATTGAATGAGTTAAAAAATGGTAAGAATACTAAATATTTTCCTGAAACTATTGACTTACCTAATTTTAATGTTGAATCTGATATTAAGAAAGCATTAGATGGAGCAAGTTATGTTATTACTGCAACACCTTCATTTACTATGGCTTCTGTGGTTGAAAGCATTCAAGAAAATATGAATTCAGAATTCTTATTAATCAATGGCTCAAAAGGTTTCTTTCCTGGAACATCCAAATCATTGCATGAGGGTATGAAAGAAGCTACTAGAAATAACCCTAAAATAAGAGGTGTCGTTTCACTAATTGGACCTTCGCATGCTGAAGAAATAGTTAAGCAAGCTCCAACAACTATTTGTGCTGTTGACAACGATAGAAATCTTGCTTCTGAAGTTCAAAACATATTTAGGAATGATTATTTTAGAGTTTATGTCCAAACAGATGTAAAGGGTGCAGAAGCTGGTGCTGCGTATAAGAATATATTGGCAATAGCTGCTGGTATTGCAGTAGAAAGTGGTTTAAATATTAATACTCTTGCAGGTCTTCTAACAAGAGGTTTAAATGAAATGCTAACTTTCGCTAAGACTATAGGTGGAAAAGAAAAAACCATCATTGGATTAACTGGTGTTGGTGATTTAATTGTTACTGCAATGTCTGATTTATCGAGAAATAGACAATTTGGTAGAGAGTTTTTTAAAAATGGTAAAAAAGCTCTTGAAACTAAAAAAACTGTGGAAGGATTAACTGCATTAAAACACGTTTATAAAATTGGTAGAGAAATGAAAATTGAATTACCAATTGTTAATGCATTATATTCCGTCATATTTGGCGAAGAAAAACCCGAGGATTTAAAAAAATACTTGTGAAAAAGAAGTCTAACAAATGAATAAGGTTTTGAACCTTATTTTTTTATTACCTAATATCTTATGCATGTTAATGGTATAATTTATAAGTCATGTGAATTATTGACTAAAATTAAAAGGAGCAACTATGAACAAAGCAGAATTAATTGAAGAAATCTCAAGAAAATCAAACTTAACAAAAGCTGATGCTGAGAGAGCACTAAACTCACTTATTGAAACAATCACTTCTTCAGTAAATGAAGGTGTTAAAGTTACCGTTGCAGGTCTTGGAACATTCGAAAGAGTTTCAAGAGCAGCAAGAGTAGGTATCAATCCTCAAACAAAAGAAAAAATTCAAATTGCAGCTAAAAATGCGCCAAAATTCAAGCCAGCCAAAGTTTTTAAAGAACTTGTTGCTTAATTAACGTATAAGTAAAAGGCGAGTATTCGTCTTTTTTTATATTCATGCAGCAAAATCTAATATTCCAGGAAAAATCAAATCTAACTCTATTCCAAACTCATTTGCAATTTCTAATGAAAGAGATTTTTTAGATAAGTTATCTATTATTTCTGTTGAAATTAAGAAATATTTATCATAACTTTTAAAAGAAATGATATAAAAAGCTATTCCTCCATGTAATTCAATATCTTTTAAATACTGATGTTGGTGTCTTTTTATATTTTTAAGTGGTAGCGATTTTTCATTTGTGCTTTTTGCCTCAAAGGAAACAAATCTACCTTTTAAAATTCCATAATAATCAGTAGTTGATTTTGATTTTATATAAGCATTTTCTACTTTAAACAACTTCCCGGTTTTGTTTATTTTGCCAAATGTTATTGGTAATTCTTTTTTATGGAAAATGCCCACACCATTCTCTTTATATATACTAATAGTTTTATTTAGTATTGATTCAAGCATCATACCCCTGTTTTTCATAATATCACCCATACTTATGTAGCTACTTTTAAATTAAAAAGAAAAAATTAATTTGTTTTGTATAATTAATTTATGAAAAAATTAAATTTAAAATCTGAATTAATATTAAATAAAAAATTCTCCACAGAATTATCTGGTTATAACGCGAAAGAGGTAGATCAATATTTAGATGAAATCTTAAGTGATTACAGAGTTTATGAAGAAAAAGTTAGAGTGCAGCGACTTTCTATTAACGAAAAGAATGAATTACTTTCAGATAGAGATGAAGAAATTGAGAGAATGACATTGGAAATAGAGACTCTAAAATCTCAGTTATCAAAGGCAGAAGAAGCTTCTTCTGGTTCATTAAAACAAGAAATAGAAGAACTTAAAAGACAATTTTCAAAAATTAAATAATAAGTTATAATATTTATGCACCGGCTAACTGCTGCAAATTTTAAATTTGTAGAGGAAAGTCCGCGCTAGTACAATCTGAGATGGTTGTAGTGATCGTGTTAGCCCAAATAAGGCTAAGCTCGTACGTCAGGTAGAAACTCTAGAAGTCAAAACCTAAAGTGCCACAGAGACGAGAAGGGGCGACCCGGAAATGAAACGCGGTAAACACCACGAACTAGAAACCCAAATTATGGTAGGGGAACTAAACTAAGAGAATTCAATCAAGGTTTGGTGCCGAAAGGTAAGAGAAATAGTTAGCATCCGTAAGGATACAGAACGCGGCTTATAAGTGCTAAAGAGCTTTGCTCTTTATTTTTTTTCATCTTTTTTGATACAATTTAATTACTAACATATTGAAAAGGAGATTCAAATATTATGAACGGAACATGAATGTGAGTTGTATTAGGTGTATTAATTGCCATCGTTATAGGTTTTTTATTAATGTCTGCTATTTTAGACAGAAAAAAACATAAGAAATTAAAAATTGAAAATGATAGATTTAAGAAAATAGCAAATGAAGCAAGAGGACAAGTTGCAATCCTTGTAAATGTTTTAATTTCTAAGAATGAGATTAAATTAAAAGAATTTGTTCCATCTGTTGGAAAATTGAAAATGTCAGATATTAACAACCTTGCAAGAGATGAATTTTCTAAATTGGAAATGACTGAAGGGTATAAAACTATTAAAAATGATGAAACAGCCAAAGAATTTTTAGAACATTATACTTCTATTTCTAAAGAGAAATCTAACAACTGAGCTAAAAAAAATAAAGCTGATATAGAATACTTTAGAAAATTTGAGGATGGATTAGAAAAAGAAGAATATAAAATTTATACTAAAAATCTTAAATCTAGATTAACAAGGAAATATAAATAATGAATACTGCAAATAAGTTAACTATTTTAAGGTTATTTTTAGTTATTCCATTTATTGTTTTAATGTCAACAATAACTTACTTAGTTAAAGATGGCAATAATTCTTTGGATTATAATTCATTAGATACGTCTACAATTTTATTTATAATTTCTGGAATTATTTTTGCCTTTGCTATGTTTACAGACTTTTTAGATGGTTATATTGCAAGAAAAACAAATACCGTAACAACATTCGGGAAATTATTCGATCCACTTGCTGATAAATTTATGACTACTTCTGCATTAATATTTTTAGCTGTGTTAAATATTGTTCCAGTTTGAGTTGTAGTTATATTTATTTTAAGAGATATATTAGTTGATGGATCAAGAAATATTGCTGCAAAAAATAATTTAGATGTTGCTGCAAATATTTGAGGTAAATTAAAAACATTATTCCAGTCATTTGGAATTATCTTGTTATTTGTATTGTGACCTGTATGTATTGAATGTCATGATATAAATAGTTATAAATATTATTTATTAAATACAATTACATTTGTAGCGCTTGGATTTTCTGTTGCCTCGGGCATTATATATTTTGGGCAAATAAAACACGTGATAAAATTAAAATAATTGATAAAATACCACAAAGGTATTTTTTTATTTTTAATAAAATATATTTGTTATTATGAGTCTTTTTAGATATTTATAATATAATTTCAATAATAAAATTGTTAACTTAATTAAATAAAGGGAGATGAATATGGAAAAGAAAACATTCTTTTATGAAGTTGAACCAAAATACTTCATGGATGGTACAGGAAATGGTTGCGGAGATTTAAAAGGCCTTTCTAAAAAATTGGATTATTTTAAATACTTGGGTATTGATGCGATAGTACTACCTAATTTGCTTTCAGCTTATTCGGATGATGAAGAACAAGGTTTTAAATCAGTTGCTAGAACATACGGAAGTATTACCGATTTTAAAAAGGTTTTATCTAACTCTAAAAAACTTGGGATTAATATTTTAGTTGAAATCAATATAGGTTCAATTAAAGAAACTCATAAATGGTTTAAGAATGCTCTTAAAAATGAAGAAACATTTGCTAAAATTGTTGATTTTCAAAAGCAAAGTAATGAGTCTATGGAAGGTAAAACATATAAGTTCAATGAAAAAACAAAATCATATTACCTTATAAATGAGCATACAAGAGAAGTTGTTCTTAATTGAACAAGTCAAGAAACATTGGATAAATTTATTGAAGTAGCTAAATTTTGGATTGACTTAGGAGTAAAAGGGTTTACCTTTACTAACTTTGAACAAATAGATAATAATAAAAATTCCGGAGAAATACTTACAAAAGAAACACTAAATCAACTTCGTAAATTCTATATTTCTATCAAGGAAATTGATAAGAATATTTTGGTTGTTGGTAAATCTAATACCCTGCACCCCTCAGCTACAAAAGAACTTGCTTCTGGAGATTCAAAAATATTTGATCAAACTCAGTTGACTGGAATTTCTATGCTTGGTACATCTAAACAATTTGGTACTGATAAGATTGGTTCATTTTCGCAAAAAGCATTAGTTAAGCAAATTTCTAAATTAGCAGAAACAAATGACAACGTACTATCATTTGCATCTTCATTTGTTGGTAGAATTACATCAAGATGAGGTGATGAAAAACAATATCATGCTGAATCAGCAAAAGCAATAGCACTTATGCTCCTTACTTCAAACACATCGTCTTCAATTTATTATGGGGATGAATTAGGTGTAAAGAATATTGGTCTTACTCATTTGGATTATTTTCAAGATATTACACTTCACGAAAGAAAAAGGGCTCTTGCAAATCAAAAGGTATCTGAAAAAGAATTTATGGATGCTCAAATTCTTCAAAACCCAATTAATGCAAGATCACTAATGCCATGAAACTCAGGAGAAAATGGAGGATTTTCATCAGCGGATGAAACTATTACTCCAAATTCACAGGATTTTGTAAATATAAACGTTGAAACACAGTTTTCTGATAAACACTCACCATTAAACTTTTATAAAACACTAATTCAATTCTCGAAAGATCCTGTTTTTGAAAGAATAATGAATAATGGTTCTTATAAAATTTCAGTTCAAAAATTTGGGGCTGGAGTCACACACATAACAAGAACATTAGGTGATAAAAATATTCATATTTTTGTAAATTTATCATCAAAAGAAAAAAATATTTTATTTAAAAAGCAAGGAAGAGTTATTTTATCTACATATGGAGATAAAAGATATATTGATACTCCTAAATCACTTTTACCATTTGAAGGTGTTGTGATTACAAGTGGTTTTAATTTCTCTAAAAATTCCGCACCTAAAGAAGAGTTAAAGTCTGAAGAAACACAACAAGATTAGTATTATTTAGGGTTTTTATTTAAGAAACCCTTTTTTATTTTTGAATTAAAATAGATTTTTTTGTTATAATAAATAAGCCATACATAAAGACCGCAACAGGCATATGCCTTAATATGTTGCCGAGTGTATTCTCGAAATGGGTCTTTATACCCATTTTTTCATTTGTATGAGCAAAATAAATAAGAGGAGGTTTCATGAGCGCTTTAAGACAAGCAAAAGAAGCACAAGTACAAGAAATTTCAACAAAAATTTCTACATCAGCAGGTCTTGTTATTGCTGAATATCATGGTCTTACTGTTACTGAGTTACAAGAACTTAGAACACTTGCAGAAGAAAAAGATGTTGAACTAAAAGTTTATAAAAACAGAATTTTCAAAATTGCGGCTAAAGAAAATGGTATTGAAGCAATTAATGAAGAACTTGTTGGACCTAATATCTTTGCCTTTGGTAAAACAGACGATATCTCTCCAGCTAAAGTTTTAGCTGAGTTCGCTAAAAAACACGAACAACTAAAACTAAAAGCCGGAACTTACGAAGGACAAGTTATTGGTCTTGAAGAAGTATTAAAAGTTGCAACTCTTCCATCACTAGAAGAAGCACTTACAATGCTTGCGATGTCAATGATGGCACCGTTAAAATACACATCAGTTGGACTTAACACATTAGTTGAAGAAGGACATATTGGTGGAGCAGCAGCGGCAGTTGAAGAAACAGCACCTGTAGAAACAAAAGAAGAAACAAAAGAAGATGAAACAAAAGAGGAGGCTAAATAATATGGCTAAACTAACAAAAGAATCATTTATCGAATCACTTAAAGAAATGAACATCAAAGAAGTTATGGAACTTGTTGATGCAATGAAAGAAGAATTTGGGATTGACCCAACAGCAGTTGCAGTAGCAGCTGGACCTGCAGCAGAAGCAGCAGAAGAAAAAACAGAATTTAACGTTACACTTAAATCATTTGGTGGAAACAAAGTTGCTGTTATTAAAGCAGTTAAAGAAATTACTGGTGCAGGACTAATGGATGCTAAAAAAATGGTTGAAGCAGCGCCTTCAGTTATTAAAGAAGCAGTTAAAAAAGAAGAAGCAGAAGCAATGAAAGCTGATTTAGAAGCAGCTGGAGCTGAAGTTGAACTTGTTTAATAAGTAAGCATTTTACTTTTAATGCAATTTTAAAATAACCCGTTTTGGGTTATTTTTTTTGATAATATTTTAATATGATTGATATCAATAATAAAAAAACAATTTTTTCTTGAAGAGAAATGAAGAATAAAGGTTATAAACTTTGAGACAAAAAACTAATAAAAACAATATTTAAAATTGGAGTCCCAATTATAATTTCGACCATCATTTTTAGTGTTGTTGATGTTGTTGATGTTATGTCTCTTGGATTTTGAGGATCTAAAGATTCGATTGCTGCACTTTCGATCTCAACTAGATTGTATTGATTTAGTTTAATGTTGGTATGAATAATACCTAATTTATACTCTTTTTTATTAGCTCAATTTTTTGGAGCTAAAAAATATGAACAAATGCAAGATGCTTTCAAATCCAGTGTTGTTTTTTCAACATTAGTCTCATTTTTTATACTAATAATAATGTTTACCCTTGGTAAACCTATAATGAAATTATTTTTAGGCCCTGATTCATCAAAAAATCCACACGTTATTGATATGTCTTTCAATTATGTAAGGGTTTATGCAGTTTTGATTTTAATTGAAGGTTTTGCAGAAGCTTTTATGAATGCTATGTTTGCACAAGGTAAACAAAAACAAGTTATGTATATTATAGTGCCAACTGTATTATTGAATATTCCATTAAATTACATATTAATGGTTGTTTTTGGGCTTGGTTATATAGGTTGTGCTGTTTCTACGCTTATCTGTTTTTTGGTTACAAATATAGTATCTCTAATTTATATGTTTTACGGGCACAAGAAGAAAATTCTTCACTTTACATTTCCTGTAAAAGAGTTATTTAAATTAGATAATCAAATAAATAAGATGGCTATAAAACGGATTTTTGGTGCGTTATCAGTTCTTCTTGGTAGGGCAATACTCTTAACTAGTATGATGATACTTTCGCGTGAATTTGGTACTTTTGGTGTATCTGTATTAGGTATCATTACTCCTTGGACACAAATACTTCTATTTGCTAGCAGAGGTGTCACTTCATCCAAGAGTTTACTTGTTGGTAAAGAACTTGGGGCAAACAATTTGGAGAAGGCCTATGCTAACGATTATAGGATAAATATATATACTTTTGTTGTTGCTTTTTCCAATATGTTATTAATAATGATTTTGGCATATCCCATACCTAAAATATTCATAAAACAAAGTTGAAAAGTTCAACACGAAGCAACTTTATGTATGTTGGTATTTGCAATATCATATATTTTTATTGCAATGGGTTCTTCGTTTATTCAAAGCCTTACTATTGGTGGACAATCATTTCAAAAATTCTTATCAAAGTCGGTACTACCACTTATATTTGAGGTCGGTATTTTATGAATAATATCAGCCAATACTAGTTTAAGATTTTGATATATGTTTGCAATATATAGGTTATTTAAATCATTGATTATTATACCTTCATTCATATTTTGATATCAAAAAAAATGAATCGTAAATGTTTCAAAAGAGTATAAACATAAGAAAATTATATAGCACATTATTTCAGGGTATTTATACTCTGATTATTTTATATTTCTTTACTAAAAAATGTATTTTTAAGTGTTCAAAAAGACTAAAAAAATCTTTGAAAAAATGAATGGATGTGTTATACTTTATAGGCATATTGTAAATATGGAGTATTTCCGCATGAAAAGGAAATAAATAATGAAAGAGGCGAAATGGCAACACAAAAATACCAATTAAAGAAATTTGGACCACTTACAGAAAGAAGAGATTATTCAAAAACAACACATGAATTATCAACACCTAACTTACTTGCTGTACAAAGAAAGACTTTTAATGAGTTTTTAACAAATGGTCTTGAAAAAACAATAGAAACAATTTATCCAATTACTTCAACAAGTGGAAAAACAAGAATCCACTTCTTACGTAAAACATTAAAATTCGTAACACCAGTTGAACAAAGAAAAGATAAAGAGAAAAGATTAGCATTAGCTAAAAAGAAAAATAACTCAAAGACTGCTCTTAAATTTTCAAATGAAATTGAGCAAATGCCTAAAAATGAATATGGTTGATTAAAGCAACATAAGCAAAAAGGTTCTACTTATGAAGCTAAAATTCAATCAATCCTTATCCGTATCAATGAAGAAAATCCTGTTGATTCTGATCTACAACAATTAAAAGATATTGAATTAGATAAAATCATGGACAAAGCACAAACAAAAATTAGAATTGCAAATCATGAAACTGGTGAAATCATCGATACTATTGATATAGCACTTTTAATTAAAAATACAGATGATTTAACAAAAGATGCTAAATCAAAAGCAGAAGCTAAAAAAGCTAAAAATTATGGAATTATCGCAAATGAAGTATTATTTGGTGCTGTTCCTCTTATGACAGAAGGTGGAACATTCTTGATTAATGGTTCTGAAAAAGTAATTGTTTCGCAGCTTATTAGATCTCCTGGAGCTTACTATGGTTTACGTGTTCGTAACCAACAAGGTGGGGATGACTTATTTAATAAGTTGGAAATTCTTCCACAACTTGGTTCTTGAATTGAAATCTTCCATAGGGTTACTGGTAACTCAATTGACTGAGTTAAAATAAGATTAGATAAAAACAAACGTGTTCCAATTTCAGTATTTTTAAGAGCAATGGGGATTACAAAAGAAACAATAGTTAACCTATTTGGTGAATCACAAGTTCTTTATAATACATTTGCAAAAGATAAATTTACTACTGAAGATGAAGCTTTAGAAGGTTTACATCGTGTAATTAGAAAAGGTGACCGTATTACAGACGAGTCTAAAAGAAATCTAATTTCTAATTTATTATTCAATGAAAAAAGATATAATCTTTCAAAAACTGGTAGATACATGATAAATAGAAAACTTAACTTAGTTGAAAGATTAAGAAATAGTATTCTTGCTGAAGATGTTAAAACAACAACAGGAAAAGTTCTGTTTGCTGCTGGAACACCACTTTCTAATGAAGATGCTATCGAAATTCAAAAAGCATTAAATTCAGGAATGATTGAAACAGTTGGTATACCTAACATCACTCCAGAAGTTTATGGTGTTCAAATTAACGATAATCCAGAGCTTGCTGAAAGAACTAAAATAGCTATTGTTAAAGCATATCCAACTAAAAAATGAATGGATGCTGGGAAACCTGCATTGAATGTTATTGCCAATGATCCAAAAACAACTGAAAACCACATTGTTGTTTCAGATTTAGTTGCTGCTATCTCATATTATTTCAATATTATGGAAGGTCTTGGTACTGATGATGATGCCGATTCACTAATTAATAAAAGAATAGTTAATGTTGGTGAATTACTACAAAATCAATTCAAAATTGGTCTTACAAAAATGGAGAAAAATGCTAAGGAGAGAATGTCTTCAAAAGAAGTTGATAAAATTACTCCAAAAAACATTACAAATAACAAACCTATTTACAACCAATTTAAAGCATTTTTCAACTCTTCACAACTTTCACAATTTATGGATCAAATTAATCCATTAGCTGAAATTTCAAATAAACGTAGAATTACTTCTCTTGGGCCTGGTGGTTTAAATAGAGATACTGCTCAATTCGATGTTCGTGATGTACACCCTACACACTATGGTCGTATTTGTCCTATTGAAACACCTGAAGGACCAAATATTGGTCTAATTCTTAACTTTGCTAATTACTCACGTATTAATGATTTGGGATTTGTTGAAACACCTTACTTCCCAGTTAAAAATGGAGTTGTTGTTACTACACCAACTTACTTATCAGCTGTTCAAGAAAAGGGTAAATCATTTGCTCAATCAACAGTTACATTAGATAAAGATGGAAGAATTACTGATGAGCACGTTACTGTAAGAAAAAACCATAACTATACAATTATTTCTGGTAAAGATGTTGATTATATTGACGTTTCTTCTAAACAAGTTTCTTCAGTTGCTGCTGCATGTATTCCATTTTTAGAAAATGATGATGCTAACCGTACACTTATGGGTTCTAACATGCAACGTCAAGCTGTTCCTTTATTAAAAGCGGAAGCACCATTTGTTGCTACTGGTATTGAATCAGAAATCGCTAAATATTCTGCGATGAATGTTAGATCTACAAAAGATGGAGAAATTACATTTGTTGATTCAACAGAAATTAAAGTTAAACACGGTTCAAAAACAAAAACATACAACCTTAGAACTTTTGAGAGATCAAATCAAGGTACAGTAATTTCACAAAAACCAATTGTTAAAGTTGGACAAAAAGTTAAAGAAGGGGAAATTCTTACTGATGGTTCTTCATTCGATAGTGGTGAATTATCAATTGGTAAAAATGTTCTTGTTGCATTCTCTACATGAAATGGATTTAACTATGAAGATGCGATTATTATCTCAGAACGTTTAGTTAAAAAAGATGTTTATACTTCATTACATATTGAAGAATATTCACTACAATTCAGAAAATCAAAAGCTGGTGATGATGAATTAACAACAGAACTTCCAAACGTTTCTTCAAATGCTAAAAGATTCTTAGATGAAAGAGGTATTGTTTCTATTGGTTCAGATGTTTCTGCTGGAGATATTCTTGTTGGACGTATTTCGCCAAAAGGTGAAGAAAATTCAACACCTGAGGAAAAATTAATCGCTGCTATTTTCTCACAAAGATCTAAAAATCTTAAAGACACTTCTTTAAAAGTTAAACATGGTCAAGGTGGAACAGTTATTAATGTTGAAATCTTATCAAGAGATAATGGTGATAAATTAGAAGATGGTGTTGATAAAATCGTTAAGGTTTATATCGCTCAAAAAAGAAAAATTAAAGTTGGGGATAAAATGGCTGGACGTCATGGTAACAAAGGTGTTATTTCAAGAGTTCTTCCAGTTGAAGATATGCCACACTTACCAGATGGTACACCATTAGATATTATGCTTAATCCATTAGGTGTTCCTTCACGTATGAACATTGGTCAAGTGCTTGAACTTCACTTAGGTATGGCTGCTAGAGAACTTGGTGTTAAATTTGTTTCTCCAATTTTCGATGGTATTAAATTTGATGATATTAACAGTGCATTAGAAGAAGCAAATCTTCCAACAAGTGGTAAATTTAAACTTACAGACCCAATTACAGGTAAAAAATTCGATAATGAAGTTTCTGTAGGTGTTATGTATATGCTAAAACTTTCACACATGATTGATGATAAAATGCATGCTCGTTCAGTAGGTCCTTACTCACTAATTACACAACAACCTTTAGGTGGTAAATCACAAAATGGTGGTCAAAGATTTGGGGAAATGGAAACATGAGCTATTGAATCATATGGTGCTACAAATATTCTTCAAGAATTACTAACTTACAAGTCAGATAATATTGATGGTCGTAATAAAGTTTATAACTCTCTTGCTACTGGAGCACCAGTTCCAAAAGCCGGAATGCCAGAATCATTTAACGTTCTTGCTTATGAATTGCGTGGGCTTGGACTTAAGTTAGAAGTTGAAATTGATAATGACAAACAATATAATGAACAAGATACAATAGAAGGGGAGGTTGAATAATGGGTACAATTGAAAAAGTAACGCGTAAATACGCAACAGTGGCGCCGAATGCAGTAAAAAGTGTTTCACTTTCATTAGCAACATCAGAAGATGTTAGAGAATGATCAAACGGTGAAGTAACTAAACCAGAAACAATCAACTATAAATCATTTAAACCAGAAAAAGAAGGTTTATTTGATGAACTTATTTTTGGACCTACAACAGATTACAAATGTGCAATTTGTGGTACAAAATACAAAAGAACTAATGAGGGTCAAATTTGTGAAAAAACTGAAGAATGTAAATTAAGACAACCAGAAATTCTACCTAAATCTTCAAGACGTAATAGAATGGGTCATATTGAATTGGCATCACCAGTTATTCACTTTTGATATTTCAAAGTTGACCACTCAATAATTTCTAAATTACTTGGTCTAAGAGAAGAAGGTAAAACTAAATTACACCCAAGAGCAGCTATTGAAAATTTAATTTATTTTAAATCACATATCGTTGTTAAATCAGGTGGAATTAAGGCACTTCCTAAAAACTCAATTATTAATATTAATGATGCTGCTATTTTATATAGAGATGCTCTTAAAGAAATCCAACAAAAATATGCTGGTGATTCAATGGAAGCTGAAGATATACAAATGGCTATTGAAGAGTTAGAAGAAACTGCTTCATCAAAAATGGGTAAAGATTATGGTATTGATTTCTATGAAATTAATACAATCATCGAACAATATTCAGATGCTAGAATTATGACTGGTTCAAAAGCTATTGAATATCTATTAGAAAATCTAGATCTTGAAAACGAATCAAAAACTATTCAACTTCAAATCGATAAAATTAATTCATTATTTAAGAAAACAGGTAAAATTCCAACAACAAAAATTCAAGAGAGAAATAAACTCTACAAGAGATTGCAAGTTGTAAACTCATTTATTGAATCAGGTCAAAAACCAACATCAATGATGATTAAAAATTTACCAATTCTTCCTGCTGATTTGCGTCCTTTAATTCAATTAGATGGTGGTAGACACTCAACAACTGATGTTAACGAATTATATAGACGTATAATTATTAGAAACAATCGTTTAAGAAAATGATTTGAATTAGAAGCTCCTATTCTAATTGTTCAAAATGAAATGCGTATGCTTCAAGAAGCAGTAGATGCATTAATTGATAACCAACGTAGAAAACCAGCACCTGTTCCTTCTAAAGATGGGCGTCCATTGAAATCAATTTCAGATGCTTTAACAGGTAAAAAAGGTAGATTTAGACAAAACTTACTTGGTAAACGTGTTGATTATTCAGGTCGTTCAGTAATTGTTGTTGGACCTTCATTAAAAATGCATGAAGTTGGTATTCCTCGTGGAATGGCTGCTAAATTATTTGAACCATGAATTGTTAAACAACTAATGGATGAAGAAATTGCTTCATCAATTAAAATGGCTAAAAAATTAATCGAAGAACAAGATAATTCAATTTGACCACATGTTGAAAAGTCAATTGAAGGTAAACAAGTTCTTCTTAACCGTGCCCCTACACTTCACAGACTTTCAGTTCAAGCTTTTGAACCTGTATTAGTTAGAGGTAAAGCTATTAAATTACACCCACTTGTTTGTGGTGCCTTCAATGCCGATTTTGATGGTGACCAAATGGCTGTTCACGTTCCTATTTCTCCAGCTGCACGTCGTGAAGCAAAAGAACTTATGTTAGCGAATAAAAATATTCTTGGACCAAAAGATGGTGAACCAATTATTAATCCTTCACAGGATATGATTTTAGGTTTATTCTATTTAACACAAGAAAAAGCTGGTGCTAAAGGTGAAGGAAGATACTTTGGTAGTTTCGAACAAATGCAAAAGGCTTATGATTTAGAAGAAGTTTCTGTTCATGCACGTGTTGCATTACCAACTTCAACATTTGAAAAACCTTCATTACTTGATAAAGAAGGTTATGTGATTTCAACTGTTGGTAAATTCATATTTAATAAATCATTCCCTAATGACTTCCCATTTATTTTCGATAATAAATCTGCTACATCAAATAATGCTGATGTTCAAAAATATATTGCTCCAAAAGGAACAAACTTTAAAGAATTTATTAAAGGGATGGAAATTAAGAAAGCCTTAGGTAAAAAAGATATTGCTAAAATTGTTAGAGCGGTATTTGATACTTATGTAGCTACTATAACAATGGAAGACATTGCTAGAGTTATAGAACAATTAAATAATGAAAACTACGAAGATTCATTGATTATGTTCTGCCAAATTAAAGATTATAAAAATGAAGAACTTTCATATAAACATGCCACTTCATTAGCAATGTTTGTTAAAGAAGGATACTCAAAAATATCTCGTGAACTAACACTTGCAAACGAGGGTGTAACTCCAATATTTGAAGTTGAAGATAAAGTTCAATTATTAGAGTATGTATGATTTAACTATACAAACCTTGTAGCTGATGTTCTTGATAAAATTAAAGGATTAGGATTCAAATTCTCAATGCTTTCTGGTTCATCAATATCAATTTCTGACATTATTAAATCAGATATTAAAAATGACAAAGTTAAAGAAGGTGAGAAATATGTTGATGATCTTACAGAATTATATGCTGATGGTTTCATAACGGAAGCTGAAAGATATAATCTTGCTATTGGTCGTTGAGCTGAAATCAAAAAAGAAATTGAATCTGACCTTCAACAAAAAGTTGAAGAACATCCAGAAAACTCAATCTTTATGATGATGGAATCTGGTGCTCGTGGAAATATTGCCAACTTTGTTCAACTTGCTGGTATGCGTGGACTTATGGCCAATAACTCTAAAACATTTAAGGCTGATGCTGAAAATGATGTTCTTGTTAAATCAACAATTGAAGTTCCAGTTAAATCTTCATTCTTAGAAGGTCTAACAGGATTCGAATTCTTCTCATCAACTCACGGTGCTCGTAAGGGTCTAACTGATACAGCGCTTAATACAGCTAAATCTGGTTATTTAACTAGACGTTTAGTTGATGTTGCTCAAAATATTGTTGTTAAAGAAGAAGATTGTTTCTCAGATTTTGGTTTCTCAGCTAAAAACATTATTGATACTAAGACAAATACAACAATTGTTTCAATGGAAGAACGTATTACAGGAAGATTTATCAATAAAGATGTTATTGTTGATGGTCAAATTATTGTTGCTTCTGGTGAACTTGTTTCTCCTAAAAAAGCTGCTGAAATTTCTGCTAAAGGAGTTAAAATTGTTGAAATTAGATCAATCCTTGGTTGTCATACACGTCATGGTGTATGTAAGAAATGTTATGGTATTGATCTAGCAACTAATAGAGTTGTAAATATTGGTGAAGCGGTTGGTATTATTGCTGCTCAATCAATTGGTGAACCCGGAACACAACTTACAATGCGTACATTCCATACAGGTGGTGTTGCTGGTGTTGAAGATATTACGGGTGGATTTACAAGACTTATTGAACTTATAGATGCTTATGACAAACCTTGAGGTCGTCCAGCTGTAATTTCAAAAACAAAAGGTAAAGTTGTTTCAATAGAACAACAAAAAGATACACCAAACATTACTAAAATTGTTGTTGATGCAACAAAAAATAATGGTGAATTAATTAATTCTTATGAATATAAATTTACTTCTGATAGAAAAATTAGAGTTAAGCTAGATCAACAAATTATCCCTGGACAAAAACTTGTTGAAGGTCCAATTATTCTTAAAGAACTATTAGAAGTTGCAGATTCTCGTGAGGTACAACATTACTTACTTAAAGAAATTCAACGTCTATATAGAATGCAAGGTATTGCTATATCAGATAAATATATTGAAATTATTATTAGACAAATGCTTTCAAAAATCGCTATTACTGACCCTGGAGATTCAACATTCTTTGCTGGAGCTTTAGTTGATGTATATGATTACCATGATGAAAATACTAGATTAATCTCTGAAGGTAAGAATCCTTCATATGGTGAAGTTATTATTAAAGGTGCCAAACAAACACCTCTATTATCAAGTTCATTCCTTGCTGCTGCTTCATACCAAGAGACAGCCAAGATTCTTGTTCACTCATCAATTTCAGGTAAAAAAGATCATTTAATAGGTCTTAAAGAAAACATTATACTTGGACATAGAATTCCTGCTGGTACAGGTGCTGCCTATGAAGAAAAAGGTAAATTCGATATTAGAGATCCAAAAACATACTTTATTAAAAAATAATAAAATTAGAATAGCTTTCAAAGAGCTATTTTTTTTATTTTAACAATTGTTTTGCTATTATATTTATTGAAAAGTAGTATAATTTTTAAGAAATATTTACATTAATAACAAGGAGAAAAAAATGAAAAAATCAATAAACGATGTTCAATTAAAGGATAAAAAAGTTTTACTACGTGTAGACTTTAATGTTCCAATTAAAGATGGGGTTATCACTTCTGAAAAAAGAATTGATGCTGCATTACCAACAATTAAAAAAGTTATTTCTGAAGGTGGAAAAGCAATACTTTTCTCTCACCTTGGAAGAATCTCTAAAGAGGAAGATAAAGCTGCAAATTCACTAGAAATTGTTGCAGCTAAATTAGCTGAAAAATTAGGTAAAGAAGTTAAATTTATCGACGCAACAAGAGGTGCTGAATTAGAAGGGGCAATTGATTCAATGAAAGCTGGAGAATTAATTATGTTCCAAAATACAAGATATGAAGATCTTAATGGAAAAGCTGAATCAAAAAATAATGAAGAATTAGGTAAATATTGAGCCTCACTTGGTGATGTATTTATTAATGATGCGTTTGGAACTGCACACCGTGCACATGCTTCAAATGTAGGGATAGCTTCAAACATCTCTGAATCTGCATTAGGATACTTAGTTCAAAATGAAGTTGAAATGCTTTCAAAAGGACTAGATGCACCTTCACACCCATTTGTTGCAATCGTTGGTGGAGCTAAAGTTTCAGATAAAATTGCTGTTATTGAAAACTTACTAGTTAAAGCTGATAAAATTCTTATTGGTGGTGGAATGGCTTATACATTCTTAAAAGCTATGGGTCATGAAATTGGTGCTTCTTTACTGGAAGAAGATTACATCGATTTAGCTAAAAAATTCTTAGATGAAGGTTCAGATAAAATTTTATTACCAGTTGATCATGCTATCTCTGAAGGATTTGCTGATAATTCAAGAATTGTATCAGAGGGAATTGATGTTCCTGCTGGATATATGGGTCTTGACCTTGGTGACAAGTCAATAGAACTATATAAAGAAGCTCTTAAAGGTGCTAAAACTGTTGTTTGAAATGGACCAATGGGAGTTGCTGAGTTTGAAAACTTCAAACAAGGTACAGAAGCTGTTTGTGAAACAATCGCTAAACAAGAAGGAGTTTTCTCTGTTATTGGTGGTGGTGATTCAGCAGCAGCAGCAATCAAATTAGGATTTGAAGATAAATTCACTCATATCTCAACAGGTGGTGGAGCTTCATTGACTTATATGGAAGGTAAACCTTTACCTGGTATTGTTGCAATTCAAGATAAATAATACAAAACAATAAAAAATCTATACTCCTAATAAAGGTATAAAGATAAGAAACACATCCATAGCGTTATGCATCATGTGAACATATTCACACGATGTTTTTTATGTCTTTATTTTTATAAAATACTTAATAATATTGAATTTATTTATCAATCTTCATTTTTTTTCATTCCATTTATTTAAATTGTATTTTTTTGACTTAATACTAGTTTTTTAAATTATAAGTATTAAAAAAATAGCATTCAAACCGCTAAAAAAGAGGTGTTTTTGAGTTGCATTTATTTGTCTTTGGAGACTAAAATGATAAAATAGTTTTATTCGCAAACAATATTGGCGAATTTATTGGAGATTAAAATGAAAAGAAAGTATAAAGTAATAGTTAGTTCAACAGCTCTTGGAGCTCTATTGACAACTGGTGTTTTAGCTACTGCAATTTCTTGTGGTAAACAAAAAACAGATAAATATGCTAATAGGATACACTTTTTCAAGTTTGATGGTAAAAAGTACGATACTTTTAAACAAGCTGAAAAAGCACAAAAACAGTATATTGATGATAAATTAGACAAAGAATTAAATGATTCATCAAATAAGGTTTATGCTTATAAATATAAAGGTAAGGAATACCTTACAAAGAAAGAACTCTTTGATGTTTACCGAAAGGATGTAAAAATTCAAAAAGTATACTTTAAAAATACTGGGAATATATTTAATGATGCCAAAAAGACTCACATATTAAAAGATGTGCAGGATAAGGAAGTTAAGGCAAAATCAACAATATTCACTCTTAACAATAAGGGATTTTTAAATATGGATGATGCAATTGATGAATATTTAAAAGGTCCAAATGGTGATAAAAGTGGCAAGGTTTATTCAGAAAAATTTTATGATAAAAATACTAAAAAATTCGGTAAATCTGGAGCTATATTGGGAATTAATAAAGTTAAACTCGATAATGTTGGTAATGAGGATGGGAAAGTTTATGTTACTAAAAATAATATAAAAACTACCAGCGCAAATCACACAACGATTATTGAACAATTAAAGGACTTAAGTCTTGCTGAATATACCCCAAAATATAAAATTATTGATCATTCAAATGAAGTTTCTAAATATAAAAAAGAATTTTTAAAAGTGATTTCCACTTTGAAAAAATATACAAATGAAGCGAGTTACGTAGAAAAAATTACTAACTCACCAGTAGCAGGTGAGAATATTGCTAAAATAACACTTCCTTCTGGGAGGGCATATACAAATACTAAATTATTTTTAGATGAGACTTTATTTGAAGGTAAAAATTACAAAGCAACAAGTATTAAGAAAATGGTTGATGATTCAAATACAATTAATGATCTTGATTATTTATGAAATTTAATGAAGTCTAGAACATGGGAAATTCAAGTTTATGAAGATGAAGATTATAGTGATACAATATCATTTAAATGATTGATTGACGATTACGAAGATTATGGGCTTAATAGATATGTAGAGGATGATGGATTTAATTTTGAAAGAAAATTTGAAGTTAATGGTAAATGATTTAATTCAAAATTAGAAGCACTTAAAGAAGTTGAAGGAACTTCTAAAAAACAGCCTATATCAAGAGTTAAAAAAACTTTTTCTGAAATTAAAAATATTGATTTAACGTCAATAGAAGATCTTAAAGTTATATTGAAAACTAAGTTAGAAGAGGCACTTAAAAAAAGATGTTGGTTCTGTTTCAGATAGGAATAATGGTCTATATATATCATCAACTGGTTTAACTTCTAATAGTTCATTAAAATCAATTGAAACTGATTCTAAACTTTTTGTATTTGATTTATTAAAATTAATAAATAAAACTCAAACAATTGATAAGCTTAAGTTAATTTATAATTTCATAAAGGACAAGACAATCGAAGCTCAAGATAACGATGAAACTACCGATCTTGAATTAGACACATTAAAATTTATTTATGATAAAAAAGCCTTTGCTACAAAAGATGAGGCTTTTAAAGAGTTCGCTCTTATAAATCACTTAAAAGGAGCATTTTTACATAGTGTAGGTAATTTTACTCAATTTTCAGAAATTGAAAATCGTAAAAATATTGAAGATGCAATTAAAAAATCTAAAATTGCTTTTGCGGCTGACAAAACATTACCGTTATTTGATTATGAAACTGGTAATGCTGCACCCGTTAAGTCTGTGGTTGGTGAAAATACACATATTTTTGCAGGTACTGGAGATTGTACTGGGAATATATATGTTAAAGTTAAGGCAACTGCTAATAATGAAATTGGTGGAGCTAATTCTATTGTTGGAAAAAACTATTCAAAAGAACAAATAGAGGCAGAACTTAAAAAAGTGTCAACTTGAAAAAATCCTTCCACACCAAATAATGTAATTAAAAAAACGACTACAGAAGAAGCTGCAAAAGGCTCATTAAAAAATATTTTGGTGGGTAGAGTTGTAGTGGCTAATGATGGTAAAATTAGTCCCTCGGATAAAGTTTATTTTGATGGCACAGCTCAAAATGAAGAATTAATTGAGAAATCTAAAACATTCGTGAAATCAAGAACTCATAATTTTATGCATGTAAAAAATGGAGTTATTTTAAATAAAAAAGAATTCAAAAAGAAAATGTTGAACGATTTAATTTCTACTAAATTTTCACAAATAGATGAAATTAATATTAGTAAAAAAGAGCCAAAAATATTTGATGATGTTGAATTAGATCCCATCATTATCAATGGCTTAAGTGGTACGGGTTCAATTGAAGAAACTATTACAAAGAATGATTTAACTGGAGCTTTGGACTTAACTTTTAATGTTAAACATTCAAATGGCAAGACTGAAGATATTACAAATAGGATTAATTCAGCTGCATTACAAAATGGAGATATTGTTACGGTGACAATTAAAAAAGGTGAAAGTTTCATAACAAGAACTATCAAAATAACAAGTTTAAAAATAGGGTTAATCGATTTCTTTAATTCTTCAGATCCAAATATTTCAGCTTCAAGAAAAATTGTTATGGATAAAATAAAAGAAGAAATAGGCGGATTATTGCCAAAAATAGGGGAATCATTTACTCAATTAAGTGATGCTTTTAAAGAATATATTGGTACAAAAACTGCATTAAGAAAAAAAACTGATAAACTTAAACTAGCGAAAGAGATTTTTGCTTCTAAAGATACTATTGATAATCAAGTCTTTGATAAAATTGCAGAAAGTAAAGATTCGATTATTAATATTCTTGTTGAAGAACTCTATAAAAACAACATCTTTTTAAACTCAATTTCTAAAGATGGTTCAAAAATTAAGGATGGAATAAAAAGTGAGATCAATGATTTATTAGATATTTTTAAAGTTATTGTTGACCACACATTAGAATTCTTAGGAAACTCAATATATTGAGAAAAAGAATGAAATAAAAAAGAAAACTTCGTAGCCAAAACATCGACATTAGATTCTAAGATTACTGAGTTAATATCTGCAAAACCTATAAATGGTTCAAAGGAATCAAGTGATTTAAAATTCTTGAAAAAATTAAAAGTAGATGGTAATTTCTTCGCTTCTAAAGAAGAACAAAAAAATTCAATTTTTAAGACAACTAATGAATTAATGAAAGATAATTCTAAAGAATATGAAATTTATAGAGAAGCAGTTAAGGATAAAAAAGGCAATATTATTAAAGGCGAATTTATTTATCACATTATTAAAGATGTTAATGCTAGAAAAATAACTAATACTTTCAAAAAGAATTTTAATTACACTGAATTCAAAAAACACGGAACATTAGATAATTTCGGTATTATAAAAGGCGAGGAAGCTGATAACCTTATTGGAGGAATTCTTGATAGAGCGAAAGAAAGACAAAAAAAAGATTGAAAAAACATTGATCTTAAAGACATTAGTCTTAAAGAACTCTATAAAAAACATGTATCAGATGGAAAAGATGCATCAACACACACTTCTAATAAAGGAATGGATTTTACAAGCATATTGCCTATGATTAAGAGTGTTTTAAGTGGGAATTCAATATCGAATATTCTTAGTGCTGCAGGTGAAGAAGGAGGGAAACTTTTAGGTGTTAATGGCATTGAAAATATTCCGGAAATGTTCAATTCTTTCACAAATTCAGGGTCTGATGTATTAATTGGTGTTGAAAACAACATGTTTGCCTTATTAACTTACTTAATTGGTGATAAAGCTCAAATTGTTATTGATATTAAGGAAAATACAGATGGAACACTAAAACTTGATAATTACTATTCACCACAAATTAGAGTAATTGATAAAGCTAATAATGACAAAATAACATATAGAAAGGATAACCTAGATAAATTCTTTAATCGTCTAAAACCATTTATGGATTTAGTGTATGAATTTTTAGGAGCAAAGGGTAAATAATATGAAATTTAAATTAAATAAAAAGATTGTTCTAACAAGTATGGCAATTCCCGTTGCAATTGCAACTCCTATTTCTGTTGTTGTTTCATGTGGAGTAGCAAATGAATCTACAATTAAAAATTTAAAACCACAAATACAAACAGACAGATACTCTGAAAAGCAATTGTCTCAATATTCCGCCACTCCTTATTCAAAGAATGCTATTAAAGGTGTTTATTCTTCGTTTTTAAATACTATGAAATTCACTGAAAATTTCAAGGGTAAATTAAAATTACAGGCACTTAAAGTTACAGATTTAATGGTTATTTCTTTGCTTGGTTATTTAAGGGAAAATGATTCAGCAAATGCTGGCTCTGACGATTCTAGTTCAAAAATAAAATTGGAACATATTAAAAAACTAAAAGCTGCTAAATTACACTTTTCAGAAAATCTTAAAAAGCTTAAGGTACAAGTTGATGAATTATTCAACTTAATTGCAATGGGGGATAATGAAACTATAATAGGCGACTTATTTGGTAGCGTTGCAGATAAGCAAGAAACACCTATTAGTTCAAATTCTAAAGAAACAAAAGAAGAAGCAACTAAAGAAACTAAAAAGGATGCCAAAAAAGAAAGTTCGATGGTTTTAATGGCTAAATTAGCATTCGGGAAATTAAAATTAGTTTTGGATAATGTAATCGACACTTTAATAAACATTGAACATCCAAATTCACCTACTTGAAAAACGGAATCAAATGTTGAAAAAATAGGTTCTTTAAAAGAACTTGAAAATTCTTCAGTACCAATAAAAAATGCTTCAACCACAGCTAATATTACCAATACTGATAAACTAGAATTAAGTAAAAAAATACACGCATTCCTTGATGGCAACCTTACAAAGGCAATTAGCAAACAATTAATTAGATCTTTTAAAACTGGTGGAGTAGATATAGTAGAAGACTATTCTAATGCAATGCTAATGGAAGCTAGTATTGCAAAAGAGATGGTTAAACCTATTGATCAGCCTGAAAATGCTATTAATGATAATGGGTTTAAAAGTGGTCTAAAGTTTCTTAAAAAAATTGCTAAAGACTCTCCTGATAAATTAATTATTTATAGAAATTCCGTAAATAAAAATATTTATTTTGAAATTGATACAACTGCACATGATTTAATTAACACAGCTAGACAAAATATTAAATATAATGAAAAACATGTGGGAGCATTGCTAGAAGACGGATTGTTGAATGATGTACTTATTGGTCCTATGTTAAAATCAAAGGATACAAAAACAAAAATGCCTAGTAGTGAAACTATCCTTGGAATTCTTGGACACCCCGAAAAAATATCTGGTCTGTTAAGCAAGGTTGATAGTATGCTTGGTGACTTTGGTAAAGCACTCCAATTAACAGAATTAGATTTACAAGCAGCAATTTCAAATATCTCAGGTAATCAAGCTCAATACTATGGTCAAATTGATTTTGATGCAAAATTAAAATCATATAAAATGCAAAAAAATGCCTTTATATCACCACAGTTCAATATTTTTGATATTAAAAATTATGGCTCAAATAATAACAAAATTAAAGAAGGTATTAAAAATAAAAAAATTACCGAACCTCACATTAAAAAAGAGGTTAATGGAATTAATGTGGATATTCCGATTCTTGAATTTATAGACAAGTTAACAGTTGATCCCTATTCAAACTATACATTTAGTCTTATGGAATTAGCATTAGCTTTAAAACTGAAGGATGTTGCACTTTAATTAAATATTTTATTAAACCTTGATTGAAATTTAAAATGCCTTTCTTATATTTAAGATTTAAGTGAGGTATTTTTCATATGTAAATATTCAAAGCGATAAAGTTAAAAGTTACATAAATAAAAAAATATATGAGTAGCAAACAATATCAAAACTGACTTTAAAGGAAGAGTGGCGGAAAGTATATAAAAGTCAAAACCTTAAGGTAAAATTTAAAATACACATTATATACGATTGTAATTTCTAAAAAGCATTAAAAGATGTGCTTTTTAAGCCTATTATTGCATAAAATAGTAAAGTACTACTTTTCTATAAGAATGATGTCTCATAAAGGCAAACTTGAATTAAAAATATCTTGGACAATTACTAGATTAAATTGCAATGGATATATTTCTAGCATCCATTTAGAGAATATATAATACAAACAAGAACTTTCAAGTGTAAGATAAAAAATATTTTTTAAAGTAACTAAAGACTTTAATTAATTTGATTCCAATTTTAAAAGTGCTTTTATTTTTAAAAATAAGTTTTTAGGTCTTAATATTAAGGTTGGGAAAAGGGCGAGAAAAAACTCGGTAAACGAGATTTTTTTTATAAAAAATTTATTTTTGCATCTTGTTATGTCACATATCTGAAAGAATCACATCTATTTCATGTATATCTTCATTTAATGAAACTTTAGCCATTTTTTTAAACATCTCAAGGAAATGTATTCTAAATATACCTTGATAAAATTCATTTATTAAAATTGTATAACTTTTATAGAATTTTTTATTAACCGATAAAATATTTGATCTTAGACCTTTTACCTTTTCTTCTATAACTATCCCGTCAGCAACAAGTTCTTTTATAACTTTAGAAGTATTTCCTGCATCTTTTTTCAAATGTTTAGAAATTAATTGTTTTGTAACTAATTCATCAAATACAATAGCATTGATAACTAAAATTTTATTAAAGTTTAAATTAGGATTTATTTTTTGCAATTTATGCAAGCATTCTTGATTAAATTCATCTTTTGAAGCTCTAAACATATGCCATACACCACGAATAAATTGTGTTGTTAATGGCACCTGTGTTCCAAAGTAGTCACTTTTCATATCTTTTTCTCCTTACTTTTATATTTATCTGAAGAAACTAAATTTAATAAAATGTTTCTACATAATATTAATAATAAAGGTTTTTATGTACTTTTACAACAATTAAATTTTAAAAAAAATATTTGTAAGTATATTACTATATAAAAAACCATTTTTTTACTTAAAGAGATAAGTGAATGTGATTAAAGTTGAAATTGACTTTAAAATGTGCTATTTTTTGTAAAATAATAACTAATATTTTATTTATTTTAATAAAAATAATTGTTTTTTACAAGTTTGACGTTTTGTTGTGGTAAAATTATTTTATCAAGTAAGTTCCGTGTACAAGAATGACATATGAAGTAAATTAATTAATAATAATTACATTCTTCCGGCTTTGATTTTAAACATAAAAACATTTACAAGGAGAATTAAAAATGTCAGAAATTAAAAAAGAAGAATTAGCAAAAAATACTAAGAATAAACCAACTGAAGTAAAAAAAGCTGCTTCGGAAACTAAGGAAATTACAACAAAATCTGCTACTACAAAAACTGTTGCAAAAGAAGAACCCAAAAAAGAAGTGAATAAAAAACCAATTATTTTAAATGTTAACTTTACTGTTTCAAAAAAAGGTCTTAAAAAATGAACTGTTAAAAAAGATGGTGTAGTTGGTTATACACATCATAAAACAAAAGCGGAAGCATTTGCTATTGCTGAAAGAAAAATAAGAGAAGTTAAAGGTAGACAAGGAAGAATTAAAATTCATGAAGATGGTAAATATACTTCAAACTGATTGATTGAAGCTAATAAACAAGCTAAATTGGCTTCAGGTAGTCAAGATACAGAAATCATTACTTTACTTAAAGAACAAAAAGCTAAAATTTTAGAATTAAGCCAAGTTAGAAAAGTTACTAAAAAAGAAGATGCTATGGAAATTGCTAAAGAAGCAAGAGAAGAAGCTAAAAAAGCAAATGAAGCTATTGTAAAAAATACAAATGAGCATGAAGAATTAAGAAAAGCAGATAGTGAAACAAATAAAGAAGTTGCAGAACTTAAAACAGAAGTTGCGAATTTAGTTAAAGAAAACAAAAAAATTAAAAACTCTTCAAGAATAGAAGAAATCCTTTTAATTGTTATATTCGTATTGGTTGTTGCAATGTTTATTTACATTACACTTGTTGCTACAGATGTAATTAACGCTCCATGAAAATAAACTTATTAAAATAGGCATTTTGTCTATTTTTTTTGACCTTTTTAACCACTAAAATGTTAAAATATATTTATATAATAATAATTATCATAACTAAGGAGAAAACAATGAGAAATCAAATTATCGTAGGAAATTGAAAAATGAATAAAACACCAGCAGAAGCTAAAGCTTTTATGGAAGAGTTTAATTCTTTATTTGAACAAAATAAAGATAAGATTGCATCAACAATGAAATTTGGAATAGGGGCACCAGCTATTGACTTAGCAGTATTATCAGAAACAGCAAAAGACAATTTTATTGTAGCAGCTGAAAATATGCATTTTGAATCAAACGGAGCATTCACAGGGGAGTTATCTGTTGAGATGATTAAATCTGTTGGATCAAATGCAGTAATTCTAGGGCATTCAGAAAGAAGATCAATGTTTAATGAAACAGATGCTGATGTTAATAAGAAAACTAAAGTTGCTTTAGCAAATGGAATTACACCAATCGTTTGTGTTGGAGAAACATTAGAACAATATGAAGAAGGTAAATCAAAAGAAGTTGTTAAAGCTTCTACTCTTGCTTCATTAGAAGGAATTACTGATTGAGCAAATGTTGTAATTGCTTACGAACCTGTATGAGCAATTGGTACTGGTAAAACAGCTACTTCAGCATATGCAGAAGAAATGTGTGCTTACATTAGATCAATTACTTCAGAAGAAGTATTGATTCAATATGGTGGTTCAGTTAAACCAGGAAACGTTGAAGAATTAATGGCACAACCAAATGTTGATGGTGCATTAGTTGGTGGTGCATCAGTGCAACCTGAGTCATTTATCAAATTGCTTACATTAAACAAATAATTACTAATAAATGGGTTAAACCATTTTTTAATTAAATAATAAGACATTAAAAGGAGAAAAAAATGAAAAAACCAGTAGTATTAATGGTAATTGATGGTCTTGGAACTATTGATAAAAAAGAAGGAAATGCAGTACAACAAGCTAATACACCAGTATTCGATAAAATATTTGCTGAATACCCAAATATTCTTGTTAATGCAGCGGGAGAACATGTTGGTTTACCTGCAGGTCAAATGGGTAATTCAGAAGTTGGACATCTTAATATTGGGGCAGGACAGGTTGTTTATACTGGACTTTCACTAATTCAAAATGCAATGGATAATAATACATTCAAATCAAATGAAGCATTTATGAAGGCTATCAAACATTCAAAAGAAAACAATTCTACATTGCACTTAATGGGACTTCTTTCGCCAGGTGGGATTCATTCATTAGATAAACATTTATGAAAACTACTTGAAATGATTGATGAACAAGGTGTTAAAGATGTTACAGTTCATGCATTTTCAGATGGTAGAGATGTAGCACCGGATGCTTTTGCTGAATCATTAGAGGAGTTAATGCCAAGACTTGAAAAATATGGATTTAATTTAGGTTCAGTTTCAGGAAGGTTATTCTCGATGGATCGTGATGCTATGTTTGAAAGAACAGAAAAAGCTTATCAATCAATAATGGGTAATGCAAACGAATCATTTGATGATATTTATGAATATGTTAAAAATCAATATGCAGCAGGTAATACTGATGAATTTATAGAACCGGCAATTAACAATAATTCTAATGTTAAATTTTTACAAGATAATGACTCGGTAATATTCTTTAACTTTAGACCAGATAGAGCTAGACAACTTGCTCATTTAATGGTTGGACACTCAAAAGTATATGATGTTAAACCATCAGTGCAATTAAAAAATGTCCCAGTTGTTTCAATGATGAAATATGAGGGAGTTCCAACAGAAATTGCATTTGATATGATGGATGTTCCAACACCAATTGGTAAAGTTATTTCAGAAGCAGGTCTAAAACAATTGCGTATAGCTGAAACTCAAAAGTACGCTCATGTTACATTCTTTATGGATGGTGGGGTAGATGTTGAATATAAAGGAGAAGATAGAATTCTTATCGACTCTGTAAAGGTAAAATCATTCACTGAGGCACCTAAAATGTCTGCTGAAGGAATTGCCACAAAATTAATTGAAGTTGTTGATAAATATGATTTAACAATTATGAACTTTGCCAATCCTGATATGGTTGGTCATACAGGAGACCTTGATTCTGCCATTGTTGCTATGGAAGAATTAGATCTTCAAGTTGGTCGTATTTTAGATAAATTAAATTCAATTGGTGGAACATTATTTATTACGGCTGACCATGGTAATGCTGAAATAATGATAGATGAAAAAGGTGGTCCAGCAACTAAACATACTTCTTCACCAGTATTATTTGTATGTTCAGATAAAAATATTAAGTTAGCTTCAACGGGTAAGTTAGCTAACGTTGCACCTACCGTACTTGATTACATGGGTGTTGAAAAAGGTTCTTCAATGAATGAAGAATCATTACTAATTAAATAATGGATGAAAAGTGCTTTGAGGCACTTTTTTTAATAAAAACTTATAAAAATATTTATTTTTTACTAAAAAGTAATATAATTTTTATGAATAAGACAAGATTGATATTTGTGATATTAAATAGCGAGTCCCAAGATGGTGAAAGTGGGAATAATATTGAATATTGATTACTACTTATTTATTAAAATAACAATAGCAAAAATAAGAGTCTTTTAGGAGTGGTACGTTAGCCTTCTAAACGGCTCTTTTTATTTTGAAAGGAAATAAAAATGAAAGTAAATAAAGAATTAAACCATACTGCTTCACACCTTTTGGCTGCCGCAGTTTTAAAGTTATATCCAGAAACAAAGTTGGGATTTGGACCAGCTATAGAGGAAGGATTTTATTATGACTTTGAGTTTGTAGAACCAATCCAAGAATCAGATCTTAAAAAAATTGAGAAACAAATGTCTAAAATGCTTGCTGGTGGATATAAAGTTCAAAGAACAGATGCTGTAGATCTCTCTGATCAACCATACAAACAAGAATTGATTAATGAATTTACATCTCAAGGTAAAGAAATTACTTATTATGGAATGATCAATCCTACAAATAAAAAGTCACTATTTACAGACTTGTGTGCTGGAGGGCATGTTGAAAAAGTATCGGAAGTTAAACATTTTAAACTTCTTAATTTAGCTGGTGCATACTGAAGAGGTAACTCAGATAACATCCAGTTAACAAGGATTTATGGTACTGCATGAGAAACAAAAAAAGAATTAGAAGATTATTTGACTATAAGAGCTGAAAGAGCTGAAAGAGATCATAGAAAAATTGGTAAAGAAATGAATTTATTTATGTTTTCAGAACTTGCAGGTAAAGGGTTTCCAATTTATTTACCTGATGGACAAATAATGAAGAATATAATCCAAGAATACGTTAGAAAAACTGAAAAAAGATTTGGTTTTACAGAAGTTCAAACACCTGCTTTTGGTTCAAAAAACCTTTATATACAATCCGGACATTGAGCACACTACAAAGATGATATGTATGAACCTGTTTCAGTTGATGGTGAAGAATTAGTTATGAGACCTATGACTTGTCCGCATCATTTCATAATACTTAACTCTCAAAGACGTTCTTATAGAGATTTCCCATTGCGTTTATCAGAACAATCACGTTTATATAGATATGAAAAATCAGGTGCACTTTCTGGACTTGAAAGAGTTAGATCAATGGAATTAACTGAAGGACACATTTTCTGTAGAGAAGATCAAATTATAGAAGAATTTAAAAATTCATACAACCTAATTAAAGAAGGTCTTGAAAAATTCAATATTGAAATTGATTATGTCTCTCTTTCATTAAGAGATCCAAAAGATAATGAAAAATATCACGGTGATGAAAAAATGTGGTCTCGTGCAGAAGATGATTTAAGAAAGGTTTTAAAAGATTTAGGAATCGAATATAAAGAAATGATTGGTGAAGCTGCATTTTACGGACCTAAAATAGATATCCAAGTTAAAACTGCTCTTGGGCATGAGGTGACACTTTCAACATTACAATTGGATTTCTTACTTCCTGAAAAATTTGATGCTCATTATTGAGATGAAAATGAGAACAAGGTAAGACCTGTACTAATACACAGGGGATTCCTTTCTACATATGAAAGATTTATTGCAACTATACTTGAACAAACAAAAGGTGTATTGCCATACTGACTAGCACCAAAACAAGTTTCAATACTCCCAGTTTCTAATGAACACCATTTAGACTATGCACTTGAAGTTATGAAAGAATTGGAATCAAAAGGTGTAAGAGTCACAATTGATGATTCAAAGGAAAGACTTGGTAAGAAAATGAGGAACGCTCAACTTTCAAAAGTTAAGTATCAATTTGTTATTGGGGATGATGAAAAAGAAAATAAAACAATCAATGTTAGAGCATATGGTTCAAAAGAACAAGAAACAATGACAATTGATGAATTTATTAAGAAAGAAAAGTAATATTAAAAGAACTTTATTGTTCTTTCTTCATTGTAATTTAAAGTGCAACACTTTTACAGTTATAAATAAATTATACAAAAATTGTATATTAAAGATTCGGACTTGAAATGAGTTCGA